>JAXMLI010000146.1:0-8021 GCA_034368785.1 Smithellaceae bacterium
CTCCCCGTGTAGGGGAGGGAGACGGCCCGGCAAAGACGGCCCTTGTGCCTCAAAAAGAACCTGATAAAGACAATTGCAGTTTTCTAACCGGACATTCCTGAGGATTACCGGTTCTGCAACAATCTCTCTTGCGGGGGGGGGGACGCTCTCCCTCCCGGAAAAGGTCAGTCAATGCGCATCTATGTATGTGTCAAGCATGTGCCCGATACGGCCGCCAATATTCGGCCCGAGGGCCAGGCGGCCTTCGACGAGAAGGTTAAATACATCATCAATCCCTACGATGAATATGCCCTCGAAGAGGCCCTCCGGATCAGGGAGCAGACCGGTGACGCCGAGGTTGTTGCGCTGACCGTGGGCAGAGAAACCGCGCAGGCCACCCTGCGGTCCGCGCTGGCCATGGGCGCCGACCGGGGGATACTCGTACGGACGGAGGAATATTTTGTCGATAGCGCCCTCACCGCGCGGCTCCTCAAGGGAGCGATGGAGCGCGAGGGTTCCCCTGATCTCGTCTTTACGGGAAAGCAGTCTGTCGATACCGAGGGGATGCAGACGCCCTATCGCCTGGCCGCCCTCCTGGACATGCCGCTCGTGGTGGACGTGGTTTCCTTCTCCCTGGACGGAGGGAAGGCCAGGGTGGAAAGGGAGAGTGAGGCGGGGATGCGGGAAATCCTGGAGCTGACCCTGCCCGGTGTGATCGGCGCCGCCAAAGGCCTGAACCGACCCCGCTGCCCGACCCTGCCGGACGTGATGAAGGCGAAAAAAAAGGAATTGAAAATATTGACGCCGGCGGACCTGATGGTTCCGGCGGGAGGGCCTTTGATGGATGTTATCGCGCTTACCGCCGTACCTGACCGGGCCAGGGGGAAAGTCCTCTGCGACAGCCCGGAGGCGATGGTGGCCGAGCTGATCCATCTGCTGCGGGAAGAGGCCAAGGTATTAACTTGACGATTTCGTAAAAAGTCCGGATGCTCTGGTTGCGCTGCATCCCTCCCCCGCCGTCGCGGGGGCAGGCTTGCGGCGCGTTGTAGGGGCAGGTTTGAAACCTGCCCCTACGATCCTCTGGGGGATTTGCGCGCCTTGACTGCGACTTTTTTACCAGTTCGTCTAGCTTAGAGGGACAAAAGAATATGGCGAAAATCGGGGTTCTTATCGAGGAGAGGGAAGGGGAACTGAAAAAGACCAATTTCGGGATTCTCTCCCTGGCGAGGGGTGAGGCCGGAAACGAGGTTTACGCCTTTTTACTCGGTGAAGCAGGTACAGACTGCCGGGAACTATTGGGTGAATTTGGCGTGGACAAAATCGTAATGGTTAAAACAGCCGCCGGATGCCCGGATACCAACTCCTCTCCCGAGATTCAGGCCCTGGCCCTGTCCAAGGCCCTGGAGGCCTTCGGGATTGACGTGCTGCTTGGATCATCGAGCGCGCTTGGGAAGGATATCCTGGCCCGGGTGGCCGCACAGCTCGACGCCCCGCTCGTTCTCGACTGTCTGGAGATTGACCTCGCCTGCGGCCAGGTCAGGAAATCCCACTTTTCCGGCAGGACTACCGCCACGATCCGGCTTACGGGCCGGCCCTGGATTGCCGGGTTGAGGCAGAACTCTTATCCCGAGACGCCAAACAGGCGCCAACCGGCGGTACTGGAATACATCGCCCCCGTGGAGAACAAGGGAAGATTGGCCGTCAAGGGTGTCCGGGCTGGAACCGGCGGGGGAGTGGATATTGCCGAGGCAGAGGTTATTGTGGCCGGGGGGCGGGGAGTGGGCGAGGCAAAAAACTTTCAGCTGTTGCGCGATTGCGCCGCCCGGCTGGGAGGGGCGGTCGGGGCGTCCCGGGCCGCTGTTGATGCCGGTTATGCCCCCCATGCCATCCAGGTGGGACAGACGGGAAAGACCGTGAGTCCCAGGCTGTATATTGCCTGCGGGATTTCCGGTTCGGTCCAGCATTTCGCCGGCATGAAGACCGCCAAGACAATCGTCGCAATAAACAAGGACAAGGATGCCCCCATTATGCTAAAATGCAACTATGCGCTCGTGGGGGATTTGTTTGAGGTGCTGCCCGTTTTAACGGAGGCCTTGCAATCATAAAACCCGGCAGGTAGGATGCCCGCCCTGTTTTCAGCTGAAAGGAATTGAAGATGCGAGACCATGCGCAGGTTGTGATCATCGGCGGGGGAATTGTCGGTTGCAGCATTGCCTACCATTTGACCAAGATGGGATGGCGGGATGTGATGATTATTGACAAGGGGGAACTGACCAGCGGGTCCACCTGGCATGCCGCGGGTCTCGTGGGGCAGTTTCGATCACACCGGAACATCACCCGGATGCTCCAGTACAGCGTGAGCCTCTATGAACAGCTCGAAGCGGAGACCGGCCTTACGACCGGCTGGAAACAGTGCGGCTGTCTGCATCTGGCCAGTACGAAAGAGCGACTGCT
This sequence comes from Smithellaceae bacterium, assembly GCA_034368785.1. Lineage (GTDB taxonomy): Bacteria > Desulfobacterota > Syntrophia > Syntrophales > CAMTWB01 > CAMTWB01. The sequence continues at coordinate 2,434 of JAXMLI010000146.1, forward strand.
GGAGCTCAAGCGGGGGTCCACCACCGCCCGCAGTTTCGGCCTGGAGATGCACATCATCACCCCCGAGGAGGCGTTAAAACTCTTCCCCATCCTCAACATGGAGGGAATCATCGGGGCCGCCTTCATGCCTTCCGACGGTCAGGCGGACCCCAGCGGGCTCACGATGGCTATGGCCAAGGGCGCGGTGAACCGCGGCGCGGAGATCGTTCAGCATACCCTGGTGACGGGTTTCCAAATCCGGGGGAACCGCATCGAGGCGGTCATCACCGATCAGGGAACGGTTTCCTGCGAGATCGTGGTGAACGCCGCGGGCATGTGGGGTCCCGAGGTGGGAAGGATGATGGGGATCAATGTCCCCCTCGTTCCCTTCCAGCATCAGTATCTTGTGACCGAGGCCATCGAGGGCCTGCCGCCGAATCTACCCACGTTGCGGGACAAGGACAGCCTCCTCTACTATAAGGAAGAGGTGGGCGGGCTGGTGATGGGCGGCTATGAAAGAGACGGCATCCCCTGGGCGGTGAAGGGGCTCCCGAAGGGTTTCACCCAGGAATTGCTGGAGCCGGACTATGATCATTTCGAACCCCTCTCCCAGGCGGCCATTCATCGGACCCCCTGTCTCGGGGAGGCGGGGATCGCCCGGCTGGTCAACGGGCCGGAGGCCTTTACCACGGACGGAAACTGTATGCTCGGTCCGGCGCCGGAGCGGGATAACTGCTTCGTCGCCGTGGGGTTCAATGCCTTCGGAATCGCCGCCGGCGGCGGGGCGGGCCGCATGTTGGCCGAATGGATCGTGGAGGGAGAACCGAGCCTTAATGTCTGGCCGCTGGATATCCGGCGTTTCGGCCAGTATCATCGAAGCCTGACGTACAATGTGGAGCGGACGAAGGAGATCTACGGCAAACACTACACACTTTCCTGGCCCTTTGAGGAGCATGATTCGGCCCGGGGCGTGAAACGTTCACCCCTCTATCCCCTCCTCAAGGAAAAAGGCGCCGTCTTTGGTTCCAAGTTTGGCTGGGAGCGGGCAAACTGGTTCGCCCCGGCGGGGGTAACGCCGGAGGATGAGCTGACTTTCGGGCTCCCGAACTGGTTCTCCTGTGTGGCGGAAGAGCATCGGGCGGCCCGGGAAGCGGTTGTTCTGATCGATCAGAGCTCCTTCAGCAAATTCGAAGTGGAGGGACCGGGCGCCCTGACCTGGCTGAATTACCTGGCGGCAGCCGAGATCGACAAGCCCGTGGGAACCACCATCTACACCCAGCTCTGCAACAGCCGGGGCGGGATCGAGGCGGACGTCACCATCTCCCGTCTGGGAGAAGACCGGTTTTTTATTGTTACCGGCACCGCCTTCGGCGTTCATGATTTCCTGTGGCTCAAGAGACACCTCCCGCAGGACCGGTCGGTGAGCCTCCGGGACGTTACCTCCTCTTACGCGGTGATCAATGTCTGTGGTCCTCTTTCCCGGAAACTCCTGGAGCGCCTGTGCGATGACGACCTTTCCCCTGAGGCCTTTCCGTTTGGCCACTGCCGGGAGATCGTCGCGGGTTATGCCCCGGTGACGGCGCTCCGGGTTACCTATATCGGCGAATTGGGATACGAGCTGTACCTGCCGCCTGAGTATGCCGTAAATGTCTATGAACGTCTCTGGGAGGCGGGGCAGGATCTCGGCATCAGAAACGCCGGGTACCGGGCGATCGATTCCCTGCGGCTCGAGAAGGGCTATCGCTACTGGAGCGCCGAGGTTACCCCCGATTACAGTCCCTATGACGCGGGGCTGGGTTTTGCCGTCAACCTGGACAAGGGAGACTTCATCGGCCGGGAGGCCCTCGCCCGGATTAGAAGCGAGGGGCCAAAGTGGAAACTGGCCCTCTTCACCCTGGACCTTGATCAGCCCCTGCTCCTTTACGGAGGGGAAACCATCACCCGCCAGGGTCGGGTGATGGGTGTCGTTTCCAGCGGCGGTTACGGCCATACCGTCGGCAAGACCATCGCGCTGGGATATCTGCCGGCCGAGGAGGCGCACCTGGAGGAAGGATTCGCGATCGAGGTGTTCCGGGAGGCCATCCCGGCGCGGCGTCTGGCGGCGGTTCCTTACGACCCGGAGCGGAAACGTATATTCTTTTAGGTTTACCAGGTGGTTTGAGGGGTTAACCATCGGGGAAAACCAGCAATGTTCTGTCAGCTTTTTCCATCATACATAAAGGTTCTTTTTAGTTCTGGTTTTGTTCCTCCTCCTTCAAGGGGGAGGGAGACGGCCCGTGCGCCCCGCCCGGATCGCCTCTTTGATCAATACCCTGCCTGGGTTTGATGTCTTTTCCATCTCCACCCTGGCCGCCGATGCCCCGGAGGGTTCCATGAGCCTCTGGCGATTTTACCAGGCCCTGAAAAATACGGTTAAACCCGTCCGGAGCAATACCCCGAGCATGAAGGAACGGGCCGAGGTACTGGAACTGGGGGAGCTGATTGCCGGCGGTCGGGAGGCCTATTGATGCAACTGGTGAGGCCCGGGGCGCCTTTGATCTACGCCGTACTTTCGACCATGGCGGACATGCGAACGGGCAATTACACCCCCGGCCCTGCGGGAGGCGCGGGCGATCCTCGCCCGGGATAACCCGGCGATCTTTGATCCGGACCTGGACCGGCAGATCCTCTCCCGATTTGCCGGGTTGGAGAAGATATGAGCGCCGTCCAGGGTGGCGGCTGATAGCGAGAGGGGGCAGTGATGGCGATCGAGGACATCTACCGGGGTATCCTGGAGTTCGAAGCCGATCAGGTAATTGGCGGGGTGCGGGCCGAACTGGCCGGCGGGACAGAAGTTTCCACCATCCTGAACAGGGGACTGATCAGGGCGATGGATGAGGTGGGCCGGAGATTTGGCGAGGGTGATTTTTTTCTTCCTGAGATGCTCCAGGCGGCCAAGGCCATGAAGGCCGGATTGGAGATTTTGAGGCCCCTCCTGACACAGGGCGAAAAAAAAAGGATGGGTACCGTGATAATTGCCACGGTCAAGGGAGACCTCCACGATATCGGCAAGAATCTCGTGGCCATGATGCTGGAAGGGGCCGGTTTTATGGTGGTTGATCTCGGGGTGGATGCGGATGAGTCGCGCTTTCTCACTGCGGTGCAGGAAGAGCAGGCGGATCTGGTCTGTATGTCGGCGCTCCTTACCACCACCATGCCGGCGATGGAGAAAACCGTGCAGGCCCTCAAGGAAAATGATCCCCGGATCAGGACCATGGTGGGAGGAGCGCCGGTAACCAGGCGCTTCGCCGATCAGATCGGGGCGGACGGTTACGCGGCGGATGCCGCAGGGGCGGTAGGGGAGGCGAGGCGACTGCTGGCGGGATGAGTAGATTGCAGGGGCGACGCATGCGTCGACCCTATGTTGCATTCTGTTTCGGAGGGACGCGCTCCGTCGCGTCCGCAGCAGGGAGTGCAATATCCAAAGCCTTTCGGCCACGACAGAGCGTGGCCCTCCTGAATTCAAAGGCAAGTTACTTGCTGATATGGGGCCGCCACAGGCGATGGGGATTGCTTTCTACGAAGTCGTCATAGTTGACGAACTCGTAAAAAGTCCGAAAACCTCACATTTTGTCATTCCCACATAGGCGGGAATCTAGTGTATTAAATTACTTCTGGATTCCCGCCTACGCGGGAATGACGCCTTGGGTACTTTCCACGAAGTCGTCATAGTTAGGGGGTAAAAAGATGCTTATCGTGGGAGAGCTGATCAATGCCAGCCGAAAAGAGGTGGCTCGGGCCATCGAGTCGTCCGATGCGGGCCTCATAAAAAGGCTCGCCCTGAAGCAGGTTGAGGCGGGTGCCCGATACATCGATGTAAATGCCGGAATATTTGTTGGTCGGGAGGCGCAATACCTGCAGTGGCTGGTGGAGCAGGTCCAGGAGTCCGTTGATCTTCCCTGCTGCCTCGACAGCCCTGATCCCCACGCGATCGAGGCCGCCCTCGCGGTACACAAGGGCATCGCCATGATCAATTCCATCTCGCTGGAGAAGGATCGGCTGACGTCCCTGCTGCCCCTTTTGACCGGTAGTGATCTCAAGGTGGTGGCCCTGTGCATGAGCGATGAGGGGATGCCCGAAACGGCGGCGGACCGGGTCGCCATCGCAGACCGACTTATTGATCTCCTGGTGCAGAACCGCGTACCGCTGGAAAATATTTACGTCGATCCCCTGGTTCAACCGGTCTCGGCGGGCGGGACTTATGGTTGGGAGTTTCTCCATGCCATAAGGGAGATAATGGCCAGATTTCCCGGGGTCCATACGATCTGCGGACTTTCCAATATCTCCTACGGCCTGCCCGTGAGGAAGCTCTTGAACCGGACCTTTGTTGTCATGGCGGTGGCCGCCGGCCTGGACAGCGTCATCATCGATCCCCTGGATAAACAGATGATGGCCGGGATCATCTCTGCGGAGACCCTGACCGGACGGGACAGCTACTGTTCTTCGTACCTCAAGGCCTATCGGGGGCGGCGTTTCGATTTTACCGGGACGCCGCCCGACTAAGGGGAGCGGGGAACAAAAGGCGCCAGGGAAACCCGAAAGAAAAGGTGAAAAGGGGGTTTATTGATGGACAAGGAAAAGCTGTATGGCGATTTGAAGGAGGCCATGATTTCTCCGGATGAGGAAGAAGTTCTGGCACAGACGAGGGCCGCGTTGGAGATGGACCTGCCGCACGGCTTTCCCGAAAAGAAGCAGAGCCCCTTGCCCGGATCCTCTATGCCAAGTATGAAGGACTGCTCAAAAATCCCACGCCTGGTCTGCGCTACGAAGAGGTTTATGATTTGAAAACAAGGAAAATCATTAACAATGAATATCTGCGCGTCCAAGAGGAGGTACGTTCAGAATTCCGGGAGATGGGCCTGGATGTTTTACCTTATTAAATTGATCTGCCATGAAAAGTGAAGGTCAATGCCTTCAAGGAACGGATAATCTGGTGCTGCGTTTCCCGCCCGCAGCGGTTACCGCCAATCTACCCGAGGTGGCCCGCTATGCCGGGGGGAGTCGTTACCGGCCCGATGAGAAGACGAGGAAGGTTATCGCGGAGATTCTGTCCCTGGCCTCGCAGCTCATCCGGCCCGGGGCGGTCTATCGCCTGCACCGGATCAGTTCCTTGGATGAAGAGGGGAGGGCGGAACTCGCAGGTTCCCTACGGATACAGCTGCCTGCTGGGATCGGCTTGAATGAAAAGAGCCTCCTGGGGGCGGTGGTGATCACGCTGGGCGCCGCGCTCGAGGAAGAGGTCAGTACCCTCAATGAACGAGGGGAAATCGTCCGCGCCCTTTATCTCGACGCGGCCGGATCGGCCCTGCTCCAGGGTCTCGACGCCCTTGTGGAAGGGGAGCTTAAGAAAGAGGCAGACAAACGCGGTCTTAACCTGGTCTGCCGGCAGGGTCCCGGTTTAAATCACGTTTCCCTCGAACTTCAGCGGGATTTGTTTCAGTTGGTAGATCCCGCCCCCCTGGGGGTGACCCTGAGTGAGCAGCTGGTGATCAGACCGGCCAAATCCGTTTCCTTTTTTGTCTTCTTGTCCGATTCACCCCACAGGCGGGAAAAATATGACTGTGCGAGCT
>JAXMLI010000147.1:0-6692 GCA_034368785.1 Smithellaceae bacterium
GCGCTCGGGCCTGCGGCCTTTTTACGAAGCCGTCCCAAAACATGAGCTTTTTTAACTTTTTAAGAGGTCGTCAGTAATTGACCAACCACAAAGCACATATTGTCAGCCTCGGCTGTCCCAAGAATCTGGTCGATTCGGAGGTAATGAGCGCGCAATTGCTTTCCTGCGGGTACGAAACAACAGACCATCCGGAACAGGCCGATCTTATTCTACTTAATACCTGCGCCTTTATCCTGCCGGCCAAAGAGGAATCCATTGATGAGATTCTCCGGCTGGCCCAGTATAAGGATCCCTCCCACGGCGTCTGTCGGCGTCTGGTAGTTGCCGGATGCCTCCCCCAACGCTATGGCAGGTCCCTGGAAAAATCCCTGCCGGAGGTGGATCTCTTTATCGGTACCGGCGAGGTGGCAAAAATCGGCCGCCATGTGAGGACGCTGGAAGGGCAGATCGATGATAAACCCCGGACCATCTCTGCCGAACCATCTTTTCTGATGAACGCCGGAATGCCGCGGGTCTTGGCGACCGCTCCCCACACGGCCTATCTTAAAATAGCGGAGGGATGCTCCAATCATTGTTCTTACTGCGTCATCCCCATGATCCGGGGCCACGCCCGCAGCCGACCCCTCCATGATATTATCCGGGAGGCCGAAGTCCTTGCGGCGCGAGGGGTGAGGGAAATAATCCTGATTGCCCAGGATACCACCGCTTACGGACGAGATTTGAAAGAACAGCCGACCCTTGACAAACTCCTCCAAGAGCTGGTAGGGGTAAAAGCTATTAAATGGATAAGAATACTTTACACCTACCCCGGAGGACTGGACAGGGAAATCCTCCAGACCATCGCCCGGGAGGATAAGATATGCAAATACCTGGATATTCCCATTCAGCACAGCGAGGACAGAATCCTCACGGCCATGAACCGGCGGGCCAGCCAAGGGGAAATTATCCAGGCCATAGATGAAATCAGAAGGGAGATCCCGGGGATCGCGCTGCGGACCTCTCTTATTGTGGGCTTTCCAGGTGAGACGGAAAAGGAATTCCGGAAGCTGCTGGATTTCGTAAAAAAGGTGAGATTCGACCATCTCGGGGTTTTCACCTACTCCCGGGAGGAGGACACCCCGGCTGCTTCCCTCCCGAAACAGGTATCAGGAAGGGTCAAGGAAGAACGGCGCCGGCGTATCATGGAAGAGCAAGCGGTAATTTCTTATAACATCAATCAGGAATTGATCGGTTCGAGGGAAACGCTCCTGGTGGAAGGGGTAAGCGATCTGGACGGATACAGCCATAGCGGGCGACTCCGGCGTCAGGCCCCGGAAATAGACGGGCTGACCTATATCAAAGGTGCCAATCTCGCCGTGGGAAGCCTCGTGGAATGCCATATTACCGCAGCAGATGACTACGACCTTTTCGCCCTGGTGGAACCGGGATAAAACGACCACGTCCAGGCCTTGCCTGAACCGAGGTCGGAACCGAGTATCGCATTGCCATACCTGAAAGATCCACTCTCTAATGATCACATGCAACTTGGCAAGCAACAACAAACTGCTGGAATAATCAGAGAATACCCGGCCATTTGTCATCATATTTCCGGAGGGAGGAAATGGAGTAAATGAAAAGTCATGTATGGCGGCCGCTTTATGTGGTGATTGTTCTCGTTATTGTCGTTTTGGTCATAAGATACATTTACGTTCCGAAGGATTTCGCCGTCCATGAAAGGGGTTACATGTACGGCTGGTACCGGGCAGGTAACGTAGAACAGTGGAAGGCCGTTCCGGATAAATTCAAGACCAGCAAATACTGCAAAGACTGCCATCCCGAGAAGGAGGCGCTAATTTCCAAAACGCCCCACGCCTCCATCCAGTGCGAAAACTGCCACGGCCTGGCCAAGGATCACCCTACCGATCCGCCAAAACTGGCCACGGATAAGAGCAGGGAGTTCTGTCTGCGCTGTCACTACCCCCTCCCCTACCCTTCCAGTGACCGGTCAAAAATCAAAGGGATAGATCCTGAAGCGCACAACCCGGGGATCGGTTGTTCAAGCTGTCATAACCCGCACAAACCTTCTTTAAGGAGATTGAAATGATCAAACGCAGGGACTTCCTAAAGGGTGCCGCAGCGGGTCTGACCGGCCTGGCGCTGCCTTTCGCTGCGGCTGAGCTGATAAACCCGCAGACTATTCTTGCACAGAAAAGGGACAGGCCTAAGGTCAGGTGGGCCTTTCTGGTGGATACCGTGAGATGTGTCGGGTGCGGCCTCTGTGTAAGGGCCTGCAAGCAGGAAAATGAGGTGCCCTACGACGCCAACGTTACACGGACCTGGGTCGAAAGATACGTACTGACAAAAGACAAGAGATTGTTTGCCGACACGCCCAAGGCCGGCCGGGATGGATTCACCACCCCCCGGATAGACTTGGGAATGGGGAATTTCCAGGAAATCAGAAATGAAGATATCGCCAAGGCCTTCTTTGTCCCGAAACTTTGCAACCAATGTGAAAATCCCCCTTGCGTGCAGGTCTGCCCGGTCGGGGCAACCTACCAGTTGCCTGACGGGATTATGCTCGTTGACCGGGAATGGTGCATCGGCTGCGGCTACTGTATCATGGCCTGCCCCTATGGAATCAGATTCTTCCATCCAAAATATCATACGGCGGACAAATGCAACTTCTGTTACCACCGCATAACGAAGGGAATGAACACCGCCTGTGTGGATGCCTGTCCCTACCAGGCCCGGCAGGTGGGAAACTTCGAGGATCCCGCCGACCCGGTTACGAGGGCGATCATGACCGAACGGGTGCGTGTCCTGAAAAGCGAATACGGCACCAAACCCCATGTCTTCTATAGAGAACTGGCCGAGGAGGTGAGATGATGATGGAGTTTTTTCACGCGGAGGCATGGACGGTCAAGGAACTCTTTACCTACCCCAATGAATACATCTACTGGAGTATCCAGATTGTCATGTATCCCTTTATGACGGGTCTCGTGGCCGGGGCCTTTGTGCTCTCTTCACTCTATCATGTTTTCGGGATAAAGCAGCTCAAGGAGATCGCCCGTTTTTCCCTGGTCTTTTCCTTTGCCCTCCTGATGGTGGCGCCCATGCCCCTCTTGTTTCACCAACTTCAGCCCCTGCGGGGTCCCTTGATCTTCATGACGCCCCACTTTACCTCGGCCATCGCCGCCTTCGGGATCGTATTTTCCACCTACGGCGCCCTGGTTGCCTCGGAGTTGTGGTTTGTTTACCGGAAGCATTTCGTGGAAACGGTTAATTCGTTAAAGAAAAAACAGAACAAGACCCTTGGTGAAAGTGTAAAGTACCTGGTATGTCTCATTCTTACCCTGGGCGCCTTCGACTTGAGCGCGAAGGCCCTGGAGAAGGACGAAAGGGCCGTAAAAATCCTTGCGGCGATCGGCATTCCCATCGCCTGTTTCCTCCACGGCTACGCCGGTTTTATCTTCGGCTCCGTCAAGGCCAACGCCCTCTGGATGACCCCGCTCATGCCGGTCATCTTCATCATGTCCGCCATCGTCTCCGGGATCGCCCTCTGCCTGCTCACCTATATACTGTCCATGGAGGTGAAGAAGATCATGGCCGGGACAAAAAAGGCCATTGCCCACCATATGAGTTCCATGGCGGAAATCAAGAGCGTGGAAATGGAAGTGGTAAAGATGACCTCGAAATATCTTATCTTCTTTTTGATCTTCGCCATAAGCCTTGAGCTGCTGGATCTCGTCTTTCGGGGATACACGGCCGTGAAGTCCTGGGATGTCTTGCGGACCGTCATTTACGGAAAGGATTTCATCAGCATCTTCATCCTCCAGTACGTGATTGGCAACATCGTGCCCTTTACCATTCTGCTCCTGCCCAGGCTGACCATAAAAAGAACCGTGATCGGACTGATCCTCGTCATCTTCGGGGTGTTCATGATGAGGTGGAACGTGGTCATCGGCGGCCAGGCCTTCTCCCTGTCCTTCATGGGATATATGCACTACCACCTGCCGATCATCCCCTACAACCTGGAAACCTTCAAGGAAGGGCTCGGCGGCGCCCTGGTTATCTGGTTCATGCCTTTCATCCTCTTTTGGATCATGAACAAGGTGATGCCTGTCTTCACCTTTGAAGAATCCCATCATCCCCCCACCCAGAGGAGATGAACCGGTCGATCGGACTTCGATAGCTGATACGTTTGCCGCGGGGTGATACGAATGAAAAAAGGCCTGCTAACCTTGCTTTTGCTGTTTCTCCTCGCCGGCAATTCCCCTGCGGCCAAGGAGTTCTCCGTCCCCTATCCCCCCTTTTCTCCCGGAATTTTCCCCTGTATGGCCTGTCATGAAGGACTGGACAGGAACAGAAACAAACGGCAACTTGCCGATATGCACCAGGAAATAAAGATTATCCGTCATGGAGAACGCTGGTGCTATGATTGCCATGACGCCCGGAACATGGACAGATTGCGGCTGGCAGGCGGCAAGCAGATAAGATTTGAAGAATCCTACAACCTCTGCGGTCAATGCCATGGCAATATTCTCAAGGACTGGAAAAAGGGGATACACGGAAAAAGAACCGGCAGCTGGCAGGGAGAAAAGCAGTACCTGCTCTGCGTCCACTGTCACGACCCGCATAATCCGCCGTTTAAACCTATCAAGCCAGAGCCAGCCCCCGTAAAGCCGGAAAAGACCTTGTTAAAGAGCAAGACAACGTCCAAATGACGAGGCAATAATGAAAAAAGAGAAAGATATTAAACTTACCAGGAGAGAGCTTGTAAAGACTTGCCTGGCCGGCGCCGCGGCAACCATGCTGCCGCTGAGTCAGGCTTATGGAGCCGCCAGTGCTATCGACTGGGAGGCCTTCTTCCAAAAGCAGTTCAAAGAGCTTAAACCCCAGGAAGTAGATAGGCTGATTAAAAGACTGGAGGAAAAATACAAAAAAAAATATGGCCGGGAAATCAAGGTAAAAACAACTCCGTCCCTTGATAATGTTGAATTCGCCTATGCCCTGAACCTTTCCAAATGCATCGGCTGCCGGCGATGCGTTTACAGTTGCGCCAAGGAGAACAATCTTTCCAGAAAACCTCATCAAATACATTACATCAGGGTCCTGCGTTTCAAGAGCGGCCCCATTGATTTTGAGAAGGCGGAGCATTATTACGATCCCCGGGAGGTGCCGGAACCAGGCTACTTTTATGTTCCCGTTCAGTGCCAGCATTGTCGGAAGGCGCCCTGCGTGAAGGTCTGTCCCATCAAGGCCACCTGGACGGAAAAGGACGGCACGGTGGTTGTGGATTACGACTGGTGTATTGGCTGCCGGTATTGCATGGCCGCCTGTCCTTACAAGGGCAGGAACTTCAACTGGGCAGAGCCTCAGATTCCTCCCGAGGAGATCAATACGAACACCCATTATCTCGGAAACAGGCCGCGAATGAAGAACGTCGTAGAAAAGTGCACCTTCTGCGTCCACAGATCCCGGGAAGGCAGGTATCCCGCCTGTGTGGAGGCATGCCCGGTGGGCGCGAGAAAATTCGGCAATCTCCTTGATATAAACAGCGAGGTGCGACAGATAATTGAGACAAAACGGGTATTTCGGTTAAAAGAAGACTTAAATACCGATCCCAGATTCTTCTATTTCTTTCATAGTTAGCAACTGCTTGACAGGGGGGAAATGTGAAGCTCTTCAATTTTGTCTACGATGCCACAAAGGAAGTCCTTAAAGGAGGTCTTCTCTACTACTCCTGGATGGCCTTTTTACTGCTGGTGATGATCTTCGCCGTGAATAGCTACAGCTATCAACTGGAACATGGCCTCCTGGTGACCAACATGAGGGACCAGGTATCATGGGGTCTTTATATCGCCAACTTTACCTTTATGGTCGGGGTTGCCGCGGCGGCAGTACTCCTGGTAATACCCGCCTACATCTATGATTTCAAGGCCATCAAAGAGATTGTCATCCTGGGTGAATTGATGGCCTTTACCGCCATTATCATGTGCCTGGCCTTTATCACGGTCGATCTGGGGAGACCGGACCGATTCTGGCATATCCTCCCGGGCTTGGGGATTCTTAACTTGCCATTTTCCATGCTTTCCTGGGATTTTATCGTACTCAACGGCTATCTTGTACTGAACATGCTGATCCCCTTTTATTTGCTTTATACGGGATATATCGGGCAGGAACCCAATAAAAAGTGGATCATGCCTTTTATCATTCTCTCCATTCCCTGGGCGATCAGCATCCACACGGTAACTGCCTTCCTGTACAACCCGCTTCCAGGCAGGCCTTTCTGGAACACCGCCATCCTGGCGCCCAGGTTTCTGGCCTCGGCCTTTTGCTCCGGTCCCGCCATTATCGTAATCGTCTTCCAGATTATCAGACGGTTCAGCAATATCAAGATTCAGGATGCCGCTTTATTCAAGCTGGCCGAAATGATGGCCTATGCCATGTTTTTCAACCTCTTTCTTCTCGTTGCCGAACTTTTCAAAGAGTATTACTCCGCCACGGTTCATCTGGCACCCATGCAATACCTCATGCAGGGTCTGCACGGATACAACGCACTCGTTCCCTGGATCTGGACCGCCATCACCCTCAATGTCTCCGCCTTCGTGATCTTCGCTTTACTGAGAAATATCAGGAATCTGAAACTCCTGAATGTAGGATGCGTCATGATCATCATCGGCGTCTGGATCGAGAAGGGGATGGGGCTGATC
>JAXMLI010000148.1:0-5316 GCA_034368785.1 Smithellaceae bacterium
CACTGCATCCTTCGGGAGCGCGGCCGTCCCGCCCGCTGCGGGCGGGACGCCCGCGCTCCTTTTGTGCGCCTTGCCACAGCCTGCCCCGGCGAAGGCCTGCGGCCTTTTTACGAAGCCGTCCTATATGCAAATATTTTACGACTTTTTACGAGGTCAGGAGAGATAGGGCTATGGAAATGATTCTCGCGTATCTCCGACAACTGGTAAATATCATCAGGGGCGAGGTGCTGGTATTGCCCGGCAGGGTCTTGGTGATCCTCTTTGTCCTTTTCATGTTGACCTTGCCCCTCTTCACCCAGGATCCCTATCTGCTTCGGATCCTGATCTTTGCCGGCGTCTTTGCGATCTTTGCCGCGAGCTGGGATCTGCTTTCCGGTTACACCGGCCAGGTGAATTTCGGCCATGCCCTCTTTTTCGGGGTGGCGGCCTACGCGGCGGCCCTGCTCAACATCCACGCCAAGCTGCCGCCCCTGCTCACGATCCCGCTCGGGGCGCTGGCCGCCGTGGCGGCGGGGCTCGTGGTGGGGATTCCGAGCCTCCGCCTCCGGGGGACTTACCTGGCCCTGACCACCCTGGCCTTTCCGATCATCCTCCTGGGCCTTATCTTCGCCTTTCCCGACTTCACGGGCGGCGAACTGGGAATATCGGGGCTGGAACGCCTCTCCAAATCCCGTCTGACGGACTATTATATCACCACCATCGTGATGCTGACGGCCACCTTCGTCATGTGGAAGATTGCCACTTCCAAGACGGGCATCATCTTCCACGCGATCCGCGAGGACGAACTGGCCGCCCGGGCCGCCGGGATCAATACGGTGCGGTACAAGCTGCTGGCCTTTTGCCTCAGCGGCTTCTTCGCCGGCATTGCGGGGGGACTCTATGTCCATCTGATGAGGATAGCCGGCCCCTCGGTCCTGGAGGTGGCGCTATCCTTCCAGGCCGTCATCTGGGCGGTCTTCGGCGGGGTGGTCACCATCTACGGCCCCGTGGCGGCGGTATTTATTCTCTATCCGATGATGGAGTTCCTGCGGATCCTCCCGGAGATCAGGATGCTCCTCTACGCTGCGGTAATTCTCGTCATCCTGCTTTATATGCCTGAAGGCCTGGCGCCCTGGATCCGGGACAAGATCGAAAAGGAATGTCCCCGGTGCAAGGTGCGCAATGTGGCCACCCGCCGGACCTGCCGTATCTGTACGACAAATCTTCATTGAGGGAGTGTGATTCTATGGAAGCAAAGGACCAGTATCTCTCCAAGCCCTGGCTGAAGTTCTACCCGGCGGGGGTGCCCGGTATAAGCCAGATCCCCGATCAGTCCATCCCCGAGATCTTCCGGGAAATCACGGCGCAGTACAAGAACAGAACGGCCCTGATCTTTTACGGACGGAAGATCAGTTACGGCGAGCTTGGCGACCTGGTGGACCGTTTCGCCACGGCCCTCGCCGCGCTGGGGGTCAAAAAGGGAGAGCGGGTGGCCCTGTATCTGCTGAATTGCCCCCAGTACGTGATCTCCTATTTCGCCGCCCTCCGGATCGGCGCCACCGTTACCCCGGTGAGCCCGGTCTATACCAGTCAGGAGGTGAGGCATCAATTGGAGGACAGCGGCGCCGAGACGGTCATCTGTCAGGATCTCCTCTATGACAATGTGGAGAAGACCGGTTTGCCGCTCAAGAACGTGATCATCACGGGAATCGGCGAGTACCTGCCCTTTTTCAAGAAGGTGCTCGGGCAGAGCGCCTTTGGCAAATTGACCAGGGAGATGCGGATTCCCACCCCGGATTACATCGCGAAGGCCGGTTTGATTCAGTTTCAAAGCCTGATTGCGAAGTATCCGCCCAATCCGCCGGAGGTCATAATCTCACCCGATGAGGATATTGCGGCCCTGCCCTATACGGGCGGAACCACGGGACACCCCAAGGCGGCCATCCTCACCCATCGGAACCTCATCGCCGCCCTGACCCAGGCCCGGGATTTCTGGCCCATCTTCCAGCCTGGCGGCGAGGTACTGATCGCCTTTCTGCCCCTCTTCCACATTTACGGCCAGGTGGTGATCATGCTCAACGGCATGGCCCAGGGCTCCACACTGGTACTCTTCACCACCCCCGATATGGATGACATCCTGACGGCGGTGGAAAGGCATAATGTTTCGGCCTTCTTCGGTGTGCCCACCCTCTTTGAGTACCTGAAAGAATACGAAAAGACCGACCGGGTGAACTGGAAGCGGATGAAACTCATCGGTTGCGGCGCCGACATGCTCCATGAATCCACCATCGCGGGCTGGCAGAAGCGGACGGGAACCATGATCAAGGAGGGATACGGCATGACCGAAACCTCCGCCATCAGTCACGGTAACCCCCTCGACCGGCCGAAAAGCGGCGCCTTCGGGGTGCCCATCCCGAACGTCAAGGCGGCGATTATCGATTCCGAATCCACGGAGTTCCTCCCCGTGGGCGAGGTGGGTGAATTGATCCTCTGCGGGCCGAACATCATGAAGGGCTACTGGAAGCGCCCCGAGGATAATGCCAAGGTCCTCATCGAAATTGACGGAGAGAAGTGGCTCCGGACCGGCGACATGGTGAGCATGGATGAGGAGGGCTACTTTCACTTCTTCGACCGCAAAAGGGATCTGATCAAATACAAGGGCTTTTCCGTCTTTGCGCGGCATGTGGAGGAGGTCCTCTACTCCCACCCGCAGATCAAGGCGGCCGGGGTGGTGGGCGTACCCGATCCGCGGGTCGGCCAGAACATCAAGGCCTATGTGGTCCTCCAGCCCGAAGCCCGGGGCAAGGTGTCGGAAGAGGAGATTATCAGCTATTGCAAGGAGCGCCTGGCCCACTACAAGGTGCCCCGGATCGTGGAATTCCGGGGCGAGCTGCCCAAGACGGATGTGGGAAAGGTCTCCCGCCGGGAACTTCGGGAAGAAGGGGAGGAAGGATAATATGGGCGGGTCCTTTCTGGAAATAAAGGGTTTGAGCAAATCCTTCGGCGGTCTGCGGGCCATGGACGAGGTCGGTTTTTCCATGGAGAGAAACGAGATCATCGGGCTGATCGGCCCCAACGGCGCCGGGAAAACCACGCTCCTGCGGCTGATCCTGGGCATTCTGAAACCGGACCGGGGCAGCGTTCATTTCAAGGGGAAGGATATTACCGGGATGAAGACCTGGAACATCGTGAACATGGGGATTGCCGGCACCTTTCAGAATATGCGCCCCTTCCGCCGGATGCCCATTATCGCCAATGTGATGGTTTCCTGCCTGAGCCCCCGGGCCATGAAAAGGGGGGAATGGGTGAAGAGGATCGAATCGAAGGCGATGGATGCCCTGGAGTTTGCCGGGATCTCCGATATGGCCCTCGAGAAGGCCTCGACCCTCTCCCAGGGGGATTTGAAGCGGCTGGAGGTGGCCCGCGCCATTGCCACCGAGCCGGAACTGCTCCTCCTGGACGAGCCCTTTGGCGGGTTGAGTCCGGCCGAGACGGATCTGATGGCCAAGTCGGTGAAGCGACTCCACAAAGGGGGGCGGTTCGGACGCCTCCACAGCGAGGGACCGGCCATGATCATCATCGAGCACAAGCTTCAGCAACTTATGAAGATCGTGGACCGGATCATCGTCCTCAATTTCGGCATGGTCATTGCCGATGGCACACCGGAGGAGGTGGTAAAAAACCCCGAGGTGATCCGGGCCTATCTGGGGGGAGGAGGGGTCGCCGATGCTGCTGGAAATTAATAATCTGACCGTATGCTATGACAAGGCCATGATCATAAATGGCATCTCTCTCCAGGTGGCAGAGGGCGAACTGGTCAGCCTGGTGGGTCCCAACGGCGCCGGGAAATCCACCCTGCTGCGGGCCATTACCGGTCTGGTGGCATGGGAGAAGGAGATAAAGCGCCGCTCCACCGGGGGGGAAATCTCCCTTGCGGGGACGATTGCCTTTAACGGCGAGGCGATCAACGATCTCCCGGCCCACAGGATCGTCGAGCGGGGCCTGATCCACTGTCCGGAGCGCCGCCGTCCCTTTCGGGAAATGACGGTCCAGGATAACCTCGCCGCCGGGGCGTATCTCCTGACTGATAAAAGGGAGCTTCAGGAAAAATATGAGGTTGTTTACAGCCTCTTTCCCCGCCTGAAGGAACGTTCCCGCCAGATCGCCGGCACCCTTTCGGGGGGAGAACAGCAGATGCTGGCCATCGGGCGGTCCCTTATGTTCCGGCCCATCCTGCTCTGCATCGACGAACCATCCACGGGCCTTGCCCCGATCATGCGGGCGGAGGTGTTCGAGAAGATCGTGGAGATAAAGAAACTGGGGATCACCATCCTTCTGGTCGAGCAGGAGGTCAGCACGGTCTTTCAGATCGCCACCCGCAATTATGTCCTTTCCGCCGGAAAGATCGTCGCCGAGGGAGCGGGACGGGAACTCCTGGAAAATGAGGTTGTCCGCAAGACCTACCTGGGATTGTAAGTAGGGCCGTAAGTACTCCGGTAGATAGACTGCAGGTACGCCTCAGGCGAGACCATTTAAAGTAGGTCAGGCGTCCCGCCTGACATTCTCCGGACATTCGATGAGGAATAGTTCCCGCCCTTTGCTTCCCCGGTCAGGCGGGACGCCTGACCTATTATTTACTGGCCGCATTGGCGGCGTACGGCTGCTGGAGGGCCACGCTCCGTCGTGGCCGCCTTGAAACACAACAAAGCGTCTCCCTCTTTAATGCAAGGAATTACCACTTATTGCCGCGTCGCCATTATGAGAGGAAGAAACAGGGGCGTAGAGGAACTTTTTCCTTGAAATGCGCCGGGCATTAGGCTATAGGGCCTCCAAGGGCGGTTAACTCAGCGGGAGAGTGCTATCCTCACACGGTAGAAGTCACTGGTTCAATCCCAGTACCGCCCACCATTTCCTGTTTACCTTCCCCTCTGGCAAATTCTCCTTGACAGACCGGCGCTGGTAGTTTAGAACGCAACCTCTAAAGTTAAAAGTGACGCGGGGTGGAGCAGTCCGGTAGCTCGTTGGGCTCATAACCCAAAGGTCGCAGGTTCGAATCCTGTCCCCGCTACCAGTCAAATCAAGGGGTTAGGCAAGCTGCCTAACCCCTTGTGTTTTATTGTTCGACAGGGATGTAACAAAAAAATAGATTCAAAATAATCACATAAACCCGGTAATCTCCAGTAGGCTTTTTGCGTCGTCCTTTAATGCTCTTTTTGGTTCGGGTTTTGTTTCTTCCCTTCAAGGGGGCCTCAGGAAGGCCACTGCTTAATTCCTCCCCCTACAAGGGGGAGGTTAGGAGGGGGATGGGGTTTTGGGGACGGAGTTCTCATCTGACCC
>JAXMLI010000149.1:0-2747 GCA_034368785.1 Smithellaceae bacterium
AGTAAAAAGGCCGCAGGCAAGGCGCGCAAATCCCCCAGAGGATCGTAAGGGCAGGTTTCAAACCTGCCCCTACAACTACAACGCGCCACAGTGACGAAGGATGCAGCCAAAGCGCAGCATCCGGACTTTTTTACGAAGTCGTCATACTTCAGGGTTTTAAAGAAGTCGTCAAGCTTGACTTACGGCGAGTCTTCCCCTATATTCCCCCCGTCCTTGAACGGGTCGCTACCCTGGCGGATGCCGGTTCTTGATTTTGCGTGGATAATTATGGAACTTGCCGGACTGGCAATTGCCTTCACCCTCATTTTCGTCCTCAGGCTCAGGGATTTCAACTATGCCCTCACCATCCTTATCGCCTGCCTGATAATCGGCTTGACCTCCGGTAAATCTCTCAGCATCTTCCCCGACGTACTCATGATGACCATCGCCGACACCCGGACCCGGGAAATATGCGCCGCGGTAGCGCTCATTACCCTGCTGGGCTATGTCCTGAAGGAAACAGGGATGATCGTGAAGCTCATCGGTAATTTGAGGGGTTTTATCCCCAGCCGGGTCCTTGTCGCGCTGATCCCCGCCATCTTCGGCGTTCTCAGCATGCCCGGCGGAGCGCTCATCTCCGCCCCCTTCAACGAACCGGAAGCGGACAGGCTGGGGTTGGAGCCGGCTCAACGGACCTTTATGAACGTCTGGTTCAGGCACGTATGGTACTGGGCCTCGCCCATAAGTCCCGCCACCATCCTGGCGGTCAGCATGGCCGGGCTTGCCCTGCGGGACTTCATCTTTGTGAATGTGGTCCTCTTCCTGATGTCCTGGCTGGTCGGTTTCCTCATCAGTTGGAAATTCATGCGGGAAAACGAGGTTACGCTGGTCAAAGAAAAAAATTATCTCGCCACGTTGAGGGGCATTTCGCCAATTGCTGTCGCCCTGATCCTCTCTTTTCTGGAAGTTCCGGTCTGGCTGGCCGTCGCCGCCGGGATCGCTCTTGTTTTCCTGCTTCAGCAGGTAAGCGTGGCAAAAATGCTGGAATCCCTCCTGAAGGGGATAAACTGGGACATTGTCGCCGCCGTATTTGCCACCCTGTTTTTCCGTTACATGCTTACGTCCACCGGCTATATCACCACCCTGTTACGGGATGTTATCTCCACCGGGGTGCCCTTGATGCTTCTTCTTATCGTTGTCCCCCCCCTGGTAGGCGCTATTGCCGGTACGCCAACCATCGGAATCGGGATCTGCTTTCCGCTCCTCCTCCCGGTCATCCCAGCGCCGGATATTGCCACGGTAACTATCATGTTCGCCGGCATCACCACCGGATATATGGCCTCCCCCCTGCACCTCTGTCTGGTTCTCACCAATCAGTACTACAAGTCCAGCCTCAAAGAGGTTTACAGATATCTGGTGCCTGCGTCGTTTGTCCTCTATGCCTTTGCCCTGGTTTACCATCTCCTGCGGATGCATATCCAAGGGTAGATCCCCAGAGCCGAAAGCCCGGTTGAATGGGGATATGGGGGGGGCCGAAAAAAACGCGGGAAGCCAGAGCGGTGAGGCTGGCGCGGGGATAATTTATCCCCGGATCGTCATGCCGGGAAAAGCCATTCCTTGTACTGCCCGTTCCGCCCGGAGGTTATCTCCTCCATCCGCAGGGCGATCATCCGGGTGATCGGTCCGGGAGCGTCCGCGAGATCCCTGTCTCCCACCCTTCGCACCGGGAGAAGCTTGGTGGTCGTTCCGGAGAAGAAAATTTCCTCCGCCAGGTCGATGACCCCCGGCTCCAGCCTGCCCGCAAAGGTCTCTATTCCCATCATCTCTGCCACCTCAAGAAGGGTCTTGCGGGTGATGCTGTGCAGAATATTTCCCAGGGCGGGCGTAAGCAGACGACCCTGCCGGACCAGGAAAAGCGATTCGGTCCCGCCCTCGGCAAGATAGCCCTCCGTATCTAGCAGGATGGCATAATCGAACCCGAGATTCCGCGCCTCCGTCCTTGCCACCATTCCGTTGATATAATTGGCTGCCACCTTGGCCTCGATGGGAACGGTTTGCGGATCGAGCCTGCGCCACCGTGAAACACAGGCGGTAACGCCTCCCTCTCCCATTTGTGGACGTTCGCCAAGATCATCCTCCAGGTCGAACACGAAAACGGCCACTTGAAACCTCTGCCGGGGGGGGAGGATCTTGAAGGATAACTCAGGATAGAAACCCATCAGCTTGATGATGCCTTTTTTCAGTCTGTTGCGCCTGATCGTCTCCAGTACCGCCTCCTGGAGTTCACCGTTAGAAAGGGGTGGTTCCATCTCAAGCAGCGAGGCCGACTTCCGGAAACGGGCGATATACTCGTCGAGACGGAAGACCGCCGGCCCCATTGGCGTTTCATGAAAACCGATCACTTCGAAAATGGCCGATCCCCGCCCGAAACTGTGGCTCATGATGTGAACCTTCGCCTCATCCCAGGGGGCATATCTTCCATCCAGATACACGACGCGCTCTTTGAGCATTTTTCAACCTCCGTTAATGCACCGCCTCCAGAGCAGGCGGTCGCGGTTCTTCATCTTCTCCTGGCGATGGCAGGATCAGTTTGCGCAAAATGGTACTCAGCGCCGCTATAAGGGGGAATAGCCAGGCAGAGGGCTTTTAACCGGGCGCAGTATTAACAGGGCAGGGCAAAAAAGTAAATAACTTAGTCGGCCTCGGCTATGTCTGGTTTCCCGCCTCATCCATAAATACTCTTTCTGCTTCGGGTTTTGTTCCTCCCC
>JAXMLI010000150.1:0-4339 GCA_034368785.1 Smithellaceae bacterium
TGAAACATGGCAATATCACCTATGCTATTAATATTTAACATGATTCATACCATTTAAACCAACAAGAGTCAAGTAATAAATACGGCATTGTTAAACTATTACAAGTACTTGTAGTGTGTTTACTTTTTACGAGGGCGTCAAGGCTGGAGCATCGGCAGAATCTTCCTTACCTTTCCGATTACCTCGTCCGTCGTGATCGCCATGATACAGGCATTGTATTCCTGGTTTTCGCAGACCTCCTGCCGACAGGGCCGGCAGGGGAGCGCCGGGCCTTCAATAAGGAGCTTTCGCTTCGTCCAGGGAGAAATCAGCTGTGGCAGGGTGGGGCCGTAAATCCCCACGGTGAAGGTTTTGGCTGCGGCCACGTGGATGGGGCCGCTGTCGTTGCCGATGAACAGGTCCGACAGCTCGCACAGGGCCGCCAGTTCACAGAGGTCGACCTTGGGGGCGACGATCTCCGGCTCGGTGCGCATGAACCCGACCAGCTCCCTCAATATATCCCCTTCGCCGGGACCGGCCACGAGGAATATCCGGCAATCCGCCGCCAAGGCGTCGCACAGGGCGGCATATTTCTCCGGTCCCCACTGCCGGAGCCGGTTCCGGGCGCCCGGATGGATGAGTACTTTCTTTTTATCTTCCTGCCGATGAAACGCCGTGGGCCACTTATCCCTGAGCGCCTCAAAAACCGCCGGGGCGACGGGAATGCGGATCGAATCATCGTAAATGACAAGCCCCATTTCCCTGAGAACATCCAAATGATACTCCACCATATGCTTGCTGTTTATTTTTGATTGGATGACCCGGTTATAGAGATGCCTTCGCCATTCCCGGGCATTGTCGTAGCCGACGCGAAGCCCCGCGCCGGAAAGCAGGGAAAAAACAGCAGGCCGGTCCGTGTCGGACAGATCGATGGCCACATCCGGTTTCAGCTTCCTTATGCCCCGAACAAAGGATAAAAGCTCAACGAGACCTCCCGGACCCGCCTTCACCCGCTGCCGGGGGAAGGGAAAGACATGGTCCACGGAGGGGCGACCACGGAAAAAAACCTCGGTACCTTCATTGACAAGAACAGAGACCGTCGCGGCGGGAACATTTTGCTTGAGGTTGTCCACAAATGGCAGCATCCAGATCGAGTCGCCGAGGTATTTCAGGTTTATCACCAGGATATGGCGGGCATGACTCAATTCGTGGGTCATAAGATCACACCGGGACCGGGGCTTTACGGGCCACGCAAACCAGGTAATCGGAGAGACAAAGTCTCCTGGTGAGGAAAATCGCGGCGCGGGTGAGGAGTCCGGTTTTGCCGTCTTTCAACAGGTGCGACCAGGACTCGAAGAGGAGCGGCTCGAAACCGCTCTTCTTCATAAGAAAAGAGAGGCTGGTCCGATCGAAGGAATAGACATGCCAGGGGAAGCCGAAATGCTTGAAGCTGCGGCGGAGCCCCAGGCGACACAAAAAAATCTTGTACGCCTCTGAAAGACCGCGATAATGGGGCACCTGAACGAAGATGAGTCCCCGGTCTTCCAGAAGATCGGCACAGCGCCGAAGGACCGCCACCGGGTCGTAGAGATGTTCCAAAACATCCCATATCACCAGGCCCTGGAACTTGCAGGGGGGGGCAAAGTTATTAATTGTGGTGTTAGTAACCGGAACGGCAAGTTTCTCCTGCCCCACCCGGGCCAGCATGGCACTGGGCTCCACCCCCTCGCACCGGTATCCGTTTTTTTCCGCCTCGAGCACGAAAAGACCGGTGCCACAACCGACATCCAGTATTCTCGCGCCCTTGGGCAGGTATCTTGACACCATGGCAACCTTTTGCTGTTCCACAAGGTAGGTCCGGTCCCGGCCCTGCCGCCAGGCATCGTATGACCAGTTTTCATAGAGAGAAAGGTCGGCAAACTCGGAGGTTTCATAAATCCGCGCCAGGGATTCCCCGGTAAATCGCGGCGAGGCATACATCAGACTGCATAACTGGCAGCGGAAGTATCCAATTCCCTCCTTGCTTTTATAGACCGGTTTAGCCGGGGTTCCGGTCCCGCAAATCCGGCAGGAAGTATCTTCCAGTTCGCCGGCGAAGGGTCCAAACTTAATGAATCGATCTGATTCCATAACGCCCATTTCTATTTGACCGCCTCCATGATCACCGTCCGGCCAAGTAATAAGGAGGTGGAATTTAACCGCCTCAACAGCGGTTCGTTTTCCTGATAGACAGCCCTGTCGGCCTTTTTGTAACCGCGGAAAATCAGCTTCTCGAAGAATTTTATGAAAAGATAAAAAAGGCCCGCATGGAACATGCCGGATTTTTTAAGCTTGTCATGATGCAGGAAGATCTTTTTATAACTGGCCCTCGTGAAAATATAGGCCAGGTAATAGTAAGAAATCGGGTTGATATGCCCCCCCAAATCCTGTCGATCCCGTGAAGAGAGGGGCAGGGGATTGTACAGAAGCGGAAACCCCGTGCACAGATATCTTAATCTGCTATGAATATTGAGCACGTTCGGGGTTGTAATAATGGCCACACCGCCCGGTTTCAGGACTCGATATATTTCCTGGACGAAATGATGGGCATTTTCCAGGTGTTCAATAACCTCAACGGAGCAGACCGCGTCAAACATGCCGTCCTCATAGGGGAGGGATGAATTGAAATCGCAAAATTCCGCCGTTATATCTTTGAATTTGAAGTCATCGGGGTAGATGTCGCAGGCATAAAGGTGACCTTTAGGGGAATCGATGCCGGCCTCCCTTATTTTTTCGGCGATCAGGGAAGTCAGATAACCTTCGCCGGCGCCCAGATCCAGGATCTTCCCCGACCAGGGACGATACCGGGACAGTATCGCCAGGACCTTCTCGTTGGTGATGGGCAGGGATCTGGTCTTGATCTCATAGTCTGGCATGAGGTTTGGCTCCTTCACGAATTCAAAGCGGGGGTTCACCGGGCTCAATCTGGATCCCCATGAGGAGGGCAAAGAGGTTCCCCGAATGGAAGGAATGGATCTCCGTACTCGTCATGCTGCCGATGATCAGGACGAGACCGTACGATAAGAGGGCAAAACCAGCCGTTACATGACGACTGCGCCAGCCTTTTTGCAGAAAAACATAAAAAAGCCAACCGATCGAAAACAGCCCCACCAGGCCGTAATTGGCGGC
This sequence comes from Smithellaceae bacterium, assembly GCA_034368785.1. Taxonomy (GTDB): domain Bacteria; phylum Desulfobacterota; class Syntrophia; order Syntrophales; family CAMTWB01; genus CAMTWB01. The sequence continues at coordinate 3,148 of JAXMLI010000150.1, forward strand.
CATGAAAAGAAAGCTGTTATGGGGATCGTCCATGTGTTGGAATTCCAGGGCTAAAGCGGAGGGGAATAATTTCTCCATTTCCTTCTTATAACCCCCCGTGCCGGCGCCAAGCAGGGGGTTATCCCGGAATATTTTAACGGCCCCTTCCCACATGTGAAGCCTGATTCCCACTGAGGTGTTAGGATTCTTCTGCCGGTAGAGAGTCAGATCCTGGCCTATTTCGACGGTGCGGTCGATCACCACCGGAGATAGAAATAAAAGCGCAACGACAACCAGGCCAATAAGGACCTTGAATAATAGACGTATGCCGCCGGCCAGATGATAAACCATCAGAGGGAGGAGGAGGACAAAGGCCAGGTATCCCGCCCGACCGCCAGTCGCCAACAGGGTGACGAAAAAAAGCGTCAGGGTAAGGAGGAGGACGATTTTATCCCCCATCTTGAGGCAACGGCGATATTCAAAAGAGAGGATCAGCATCCCGAATACGAGAAAGAGAGAACCGGTGATGCGACTCCCCTCCAGGAGGGAGGGAACCTGCTCCTTCATCGGCAGAACGGAGAAATACTGCAGGAGCGAAATGACGGAGACCAGGACGAGCCCGGCGAGAAACCACTTAAGGAAAAAGGGCAAAAGCTGCCTTTCACAGGCCAGGGAGACCACGGCAAAGGACAGGAACCAGATGAAGCTTTTCGTTGCCCAGTCAAGTCCCAGAATTTTGTCATCCGACCAGATGAGGCCAACCCAGGGCAGGAGCATGAAGAGTGCCACCGGCGCCGTCCAGGGTTGATGGAGCCATTTCCCCCGCTCCCGAAAGAACTTCCCCGAGAAGAGCCAGACCAAGATCACCCATCCCCCGGCAAGGGAAACCCCGGACGTGGTCAGGGGCAGGAAGAAGAAAAGGGCGCTGCAGCCCCAGAAAATCTGCCGGTCGGCCCAGCTTTGCGATATAGGCGCGCCATTTCCCTCTGCTCTTGTCGGTATCCACATTCTTGTCCCTTCTGTCTCCTTTCGGCGTCCTAAAGGTCGCATTGCGAAACTTTTTCGGCGACTGCAAAACAAAATCCGCTCCGCTAAAAAGCGCACAACCCTTATCATAGATTGTGCACAACTTAAATAATAAATCCCTTTTTCTTTGTCGCACACCCAACCGTAAAGATTCAGTCTTGACGACTTCGTAAAAAGTCGGAATGTT
>JAXMLI010000151.1:0-10962 GCA_034368785.1 Smithellaceae bacterium
TCTTTACCGTGCGTCTTGCATTTGGCTCCCCCTGTAACTGAATCTTTACTTTTTGACTGCCTGCAGACGCCAGGCGGCAGGTTACAAGCCGGGTCTCCTGACCGGCGCGACTTTCCCCGTGGATAAATTGGCCTTGACCATCTCCTCATTTTTACGATACGACAGGCCCGCGGAAAAGGAATCCCCTTATATAAAGGAGAATTGGCCATGTGCATCCTCGCCATTGATCAGGGAACCACCGGCACTACCAGTGTCATTTACGACCGGCAAGGTGAAATACTGGCCCGGGCCTACGCAGAAACGAAACAGATATACCCGAAGCCCGGCTGGGTAGAGCATGACCCGCTGGAGATCTGGCAAACGGTTGTTGATACTGTCGGCGAATTATTAAGGGGCTTCTCCGGCAGGATAACCGCCATCGGGATAACAAACCAGCGGGAAACCACCATCATCTGGGATCGACGGACAGGACTTCCCGTCTATAACGCGATTGTCTGGCAATGCCGCCGCAGTGCTTCTTACTGCTCCGCCCTGAAGCCCCATGAGGAGATGATCAGGAAAAAAACCGGACTGCCCCTGGATCCCTACTTCAGCGCCACCAAGATCAGATGGATTCTTGACCACGCCCAAATCCCCTCAGGGGATGATTTGCTCTTCGGCACTGTCGATTCCTGGCTCATCTGGAAGCTCACGGGCGGCGCCGTTCACGCGACCGATTTTACCAATGCCTCCCGGACCATGCTTTTTGACATTGAAGGGAGGCAGTGGGACGAGGAACTTTGCCGTCTGTTCGGCGTTCCTGTCCAGCTGCTCCCGGCGGCCCGACCATCCATGTCCGATTATGGGCAGGTGGAGACCATACCGGAGCTTCTGGGTGTCCCGATATCTGGTGTCGCGGGAGATCAGCAGGCATCGCTTTTTGGTCAAAGATGCGTTTCCGTGGGACAGACAAAAAACACCTACGGAACCGGCTGTTTCATCATGATGAATATCGGGCAGGAAAAGATTGTTTCTCGCAATGGCCTTATCTGCACCCTCGCGGTGGACGGCTCCGGCCGCCCCTGTTTCACCCTGGAAGGTTCGGTATTCATTGCCGGCGCCGCGCTGCAGTTTCTGCGGGACGAACTCAAGCTAATCAAGAGTTACGATGAGGTCGAGGAGGCGGCCCGATCAGTAGCGGATAATGGAGGTGTTTATCTGGTGCCGGCCTTTGCCGGCTTGGGCGCGCCCCACTGGGACATGGATGCCCGGGGAATAATTACCGGCCTGACCAGGGGTTCCAACAGGAATCACCTGATCAGGGCCACCCTGGAAGCCATGGCCTACCAGACCCATGACGTCCTTTCTGTCATGGAGGAGGAAACGGGCATTATTCCCGAGTTTCTCCTCGTGGACGGGGGGGCGGCGAAAAATAAATTCCTTATGCAGTTTCAAGCGGACATCATCAATAAACCCGTCCGGCCCTCGTCCATCTCCGAGTCCACTTCCCTGGGCGCCGCCTACCTCGCCGGTCTGCAGGCCGGAATCTGGGAAAACCAGGCCGAACTCGCGATACTGACCAGGCAGGAGAAGTCATTCCACCCCGCCATGGATTCGCAGGATCGGGATCGTCTCATTAAAGGGTGGCAGAGGGCGGTTCGTCAGGCCCGGGCCAGCTAGGCCTTTTGAGGCCCTCCCCGCATGATGAGCGCTGATTCATTCGATAGAGCATCTCTCAAGGAAGGCCTTGTCGCCGCGTGGCCCGTCTGCCTGGGCTATTTCGCGATCGGCCTTGCCCTGGGGGTCCTGGCCCAGAAGGCCGGCTTGGCCCCCTGGCAGATTGGCCTCATGTCCCTCCTGGTATATGCGGGCAGTTCCCAGTTCATTGCCGTTTCCATGCTTGCCGGCGGGGCGGGGGTCGCAGCGGTAATCTTCACCACCCTGATCGTCAATCTTCGTCATCTTCTCATGAGTTCCGCCCTGTCGGTACATTTGAAGCAGATGGACCGCAGGATCATGCCGCTGTTTGCCTATGGCGTCACTGATGAGAGTTTCGCGGTGAACATGACGAGATTCAGACAGGGAGACTGGGACTGGCAGAGATCCCTCTGGGTAAACCACACCGCCAATCTCGCGTGGGTTTTGAGTACCATCCTGGGAGGCGTGAGCGGACAATTCGTGCCGCCCGGCGCCTTCGGCCTTGATTTCGCCCTGCCGGCCATGTTTATCGGTCTGCTTCTGTTTCAATTGAAAAGCTATGAATACGTGCTTGTCGCGATATTCGCGGGGATGATGGCAGTTTTGATTTCCCTGCTCACCGGCGGATTTTTGCACATTTTATCAGGCGCCCTCCTCGCCACTGTGGCAGGTGTGCTGGCCAGAAGAAGGAACCTTTTCGGGAGGGGGGGGTAGGAACGATGGATTATTTTATCACTGTCCTGGGAATGGGGATAGTTACCTATATCCCGCGTTTTCTTCCCCTTTTCTTTTTCACCAACCGGCAATTACCGGCCTGGGTGGAGGAAGGTCTCGATTTTCTGCCGGCGGCCATCCTGGGCGCCCTGGTTTTTCCCCTGCTTTTCCTGCCTGCGGGAGGTCAGGAGATAACCCTGCTCCAGCCTCATCTGCTCTCGGCCATCCCGACCATTCTTTTTGCGTTGAAAACCCGGTCCCTGGCGGGGACGGTCCTGGTGGGAATGGGTTCATTCTGGCTGCTTGAACAGATCCTTTAACAGCAGCCCGTTGCCTTGCCGTCGCTTTTTCCGTCAGGACTTTCGATGGTGCAGCAACAGGCGCTTTCCCGCCCCAGGAGGCTGTTGATCACCGCGGCGGCGCAACCGACCCCAACCTCAACATGGATCGCCTCCGCGGGGCAGTTCATCTGACAGGCGCCGCATTCCATGCAGTCATCGAGTTCCCTTATCGACACCTTGCCGTTATTTCTGACAAGGACCTCATGGGGACAGACCTCCAGACACATGCCGCAGCCGGTGCAAAGGTTCTCGTCAAATTTCAGGGTTGTCACATCCCGCAAATAGGTTAATCGGTTTTGCATCATGCCTTCCTTTTTTATCTGAGCAAAATAGAGGTCAGCCAAAGACCTGCGCCAATAAGCCCCCCGCCGATCTGAAGGGGTAATGCCCACTTCATCTCCTTCTTCACGCCAGAGAGGGAGGTGAATGTTGTTGTGCCGGTAAAGTTCATCGTCAGATAGGAGGTCAGCGCCGTAATGACGGTTATCGCCGACAGGGCACCCAGCAGGTCAGGCCAGCCGGAAAGAGGGTTGCCGTAAATCCAGAGGGGAATCAGAGAAATAGTCAAACCCGTTGTCGCCCCCTTGAGGGAAAATGCCCGCCCGGGCAGATAAGGGAGTAAAATCGGCCCCATAACCGTTCCGGCCAAAAGGGCAACCAGCAGTACGGAAACGGCGGGAATCCCGTAATGGGCAAGGTTGGCCACGAAGCCCTCCGGGCCGGCCAGACCGGAAACGAGTAAGGCAACCCCGGCCACAACAAGCGTCACCTTCAGCGCCGCCACAAGCTCCACGGGAATAAGGACGATCCTTTCCCGGAGGCGGAAGGTTATTCGCCGCATTTGGGGGGTCGCCACTCGCCCGGAATCAAGATAATCCTGAATATCCCCTGCGCGGATTGGTCCGTAGGAAACGGTAAACCCCGAGCGCTTTTTCACCTCGTGCGCGGCCACACCTGGGGCGCCCAACTGGGGCAGAACGAGTCTCCGGTGGGAAACAATATCCTTCAGCCCGGTCTCCTCAATGCGCGCTACGAGTTCGTCCGTACCAAAGGTGCCCTTCCCGGCAGCGCACCACACATTAATCCCGTCCGTATCCAAGACGAGAAGCCAGAGACTGCGACCGGCCAGTTTTTCTCTCAATCTGTTGAAGCTCATCACGTAGTTGGCGCTGACCAGAACAGGCGACTGCTCATCGGGATTACCCAGGGCATACAAGCCGGGATCGAGGCGATGATCCATCCGCTGCCAATTCCAGCGGGCCAGATAATCACGCAAACGCTCACGCCTGGTGATTACGGCCGAAATCCGCGGAACATCGCCTCGGGGGGTAGCGACCCTTCCGATCACAAAAGGCTGTTGAAAGACGTGTGTGCTCACCTGAGCACCCGCAGGCGGCGCTCAGCAGGAGGCCGCAGATCCGTCCACTTTGGTATTTTCGTTCTGTTCGAATTCGGGCAAGGTTTCCATTTATACTCCCTATCAAATAAGACTTGACAGCCCCTTAGGGTAGCCACTATGAAGTTACGAATTCCCTATATCAGTTTTAACCATCAGAATCCATACCTGTCTGAGGATGCCATGCTTGAGAAGGAAGAAGTGGTTGCGGCAGCGCGTGATCTTGGTTTTGATGATGTTGGCTTCACCACGGCCGAGGTCTTCGCCTCCCAGGAGACGATACTGACCGAACGCGCGGAGCGCTATGCCTGGGCCAAAGAGGCAGGCCTCGATTTACTTGCCGGCGTCAACCCCGGGAGCGTCATGCCCGAGGCCAGGGCAATTATTGTCCTGCTTAAAAATTACTATCATGGCGCCTTCCCCCCTTCGCTCCTGGGCCTTTTTGGTCGTTGTTATCTCGATGACGACCGGCTGACCAAAGACGGCTTGTCCAGGCAGTTCAAGAAGTTCAGACAATTTCTCGCCGACAGGGGAATATCATCGAAAAGCCCGATCAATCTACCCCATCGTCTGGCCGCGGCCCGGGCGGGCCTGGGTGATTTCGGAAAAAATTGCCTCTTCTACGCCAGACGGGTCGCCCTTGGCGGTTCCTGGGTGTTGCCCCTGGTATTGCTGGTTGACCGCGAATTTCCTCCCGATGAACCTTCCGTGCGAATCGGCTGCCCGGACTGGTGCCGCAATGCCTGTATCGCCGCCTGTCCGACCGGTGCCTTGAAGGGTCCGGCGGAGATTGATCCGAGGAAGTGCATCTCCTTTCTGACCTACAACAGCAATGGCCTCACCCCCACCCGGCTGCGGGAGCCCATGGGTATGTGGGTCTATGGTTGCGATCGCTGCCAGGAGGTATGCCCCCGCAACGCCCCCTGGCTCAACCAAAGGCTTCCCGAAAACGCACGGGTGGCGGCGAAAGCCGATAATTTCGCCTTGACCTCTTTGCTCCAAATGGATCATAGCAGCTTTGAGACATTAGTCTGGCCGCATATGTTCTACACTGACCCCCGGAACCTCTGGCGCTGGCAGATGAATGTCGCCCGGGCCATGGGTAACAGCCGGCATGAAATGTACCTGACGATCCTGGACAGGGTTTTTGAACATAATGAGAATGATTTCGTCAAGGCCATGGCCGCATGGGCAATCGGCCGGATCGGGGGAGTAAAAGCAGGCAAAATCCTGGCCCGCAGGCGTCCATTCGCAGAGGGCACGGTACTTCTGGAGATTGAGCAGGCACTGGAGGAGGCCGGTCAGGAAATTTGATATGGAGCGCCAATATCTCGATGGATCGTTTCTCCCCTCCCGCTGGTCCCGAAACCCTCACCTGCAGAGCGTCTTCGGCAGCCTGAAGCTTCGGCTTCGCGGGGGCAATCCCATGAAAGACGCCGCGGTGGAAATGATCATCGACGCCGGCAACGGGGCGCTTCTCAATGGCTATTACTCAAAACTCCCGCCGACAAAAAGCCGTGGACTGATCGCCCTGATCCATGGCTGGGAGGGAAGCGCCGACTCGACCTATATGCTCTCCACGGGCAAATATTTATACGACCGCGGCTACGAGATCTTCCGGCTTAACCTTCGTGATCACGGCAACAGCCATCACCTCAACAAAGGCCTTTTTCACGGCGCTCTCCTGGAGGAAACCTTTAACGCGATCGTCAGTATTGCCGGGCTTGCGGCAAAGCAGCCTTTTTACCTGATCGGGTTTTCCTTGGGCGCAAACTTTATTCTCCGAATCGCCCTCCGTCACGGCAGTTCTAAGATAGGCAATCTCCGCCACGCCATCTGTATAAGCCCCGCCCTGGACCCCTACAAATCCACCCTGGGCATCGACAGGGGCTTGGCGATCTATCGTCACTATTTCCTCCGAAAATGGAAAAGATCCCTCCGGAGAAAAGCAGACCTCTTCCCGGAACTGTATAACTTTGATGCCCTCATGAAGCTCGATTCCTGTATGGCCATGACCGAGGCAATCATGCCTTACTACCCCGACTTCCCCACTTACCGTGATTATTTCCGGCAATACACCCTTCTTGGCGACGCCTTGACCGGTCTGTCCGTGCCTACGACAATTTACGCCTCGGTTGACGATCCGATCATACCCGCGGAAGACTGGCTTGGTCTCACGAGGAATGATTTCCTTCACCTTGATCTCCAGCGCTACGGCGGTCATTGCGGTTTCCTTTACCCCTTTCCATCCGGCTGCTGGTATGAAAGGAAAATCGCCTCCCTTCTTGATTATCAGGAAGGACAGATTTGAGATGACGCCATCGATACTTTCTGAACCCGATAATTTCATTTCGCTGGTGGAACAGCGGCTTGGCAAGCTGGACCTTGACTATTCCCAGAGATTATCCGATCTCCGGAAAAGGCAAGGCGAAAGGCCTGATCATCTTATGGCCGGGGTGCTGGTACTTTTGGCCCGCGAGACGACTTCAAAGGACAAGGAAAACAGGGAGGACGGTTTTCGGCTCATCCTCACCAAGAGATCCTCTCTGGTCTCCCAGCCGGGCGACCTGGGCTGCCCCGGCGGGATTATACGGCCAATTGCGGACAGGTTGTTGCGGCCAATGATCACGACCGGCCTCGTTCCGGTCTTGAAGGGTGTTCCTCTCGAACAACTGAAGAGAAGGGACAGATTCTCCCGTCACGCTACGACACTTTTTTTGACTACCGCCCTCAGAGAGACCTGGGAGGAGATCGGCCTCAGCCCGTTCAATCTCCGTTTCCTTGGACCTCTGCCCTCCTATTCCCTGAAGTTGCGCGCCCTCACCATCTTCCCCCTCGTGGCTTTGATCAAAAAGCCCGCGGCCTTCAGATTAAATGATGAGGTGGAAAGGATCGTCTCCATCCCCGTCTCCTCCTTTTTCGCGGCAGACAATTACGCTTCTCTCTCGCTTGAAACCAAAGCGGAGGGCGGGAACGGGTTAAGCCTGCCCGGAGATTTCCCCTGTTTTATCCATCGGGTTCATGATACAAGCGATATCCTCTGGGGCGCGACATACCAGATAATAACCTTTTTTTTAAAATGCATCTTTGACGTCCCGCTCCCGGCCCCGGCCTCAGGACCAAGGATTGTAAAAGAACTTGATCGCCTATACCTGCGTGAAGGGGATTCGGTGAGATGAGGAGCTTCAGGGAGGGGATCCATGAGTGCAGATAAGTTTTCGCCTCTCGAGATCGAGGCTGTGATCTTCGATTTCGATGGCACACTGGGTCATTTGAACATCGATTTTCCCTTGATGCGGAGGAGAATCCTGGACCTCTCCGGGGAATATGGCGTGAATTTGAACGGTCGGGAGGGGCGGTACGTTCTGGAATTGATTTCCTCTCTCAAGGATGACATAGGAGGGCATGACGATAACCGGGCAAGGGAATTTTATGATCGGGCGATGGAAATAGTCGCATCCATCGAAATAACGGCGGCACGGAAGGGCGAACTGATTCCAGGGACAATCGAGCTGCTGGAGGAGTTCAGGCGGCGGGGAATCAAGCTCGGGGTGGTAACCAGGAACTGCCTTGCCGCCGTCTCCCTGATTCTTCCCGGCATAGGCGATTATTTCGGAGGGGCCGTCATCACCAGGGAGCGCACCATAAATTTCAAGCCTCATCCCGAACATCTCCAGATTGCCCTCCATCATCTCTCCACCGGTCCGGAAAAATCCGCGATGGTGGGCGACCATCCGATGGACATCCTCGTCGGCAAGTCGGTGGGGACAACGAACATCGGGGTTCTGACGGGATATTCCACGCGGGAAGAACTGGAGGCGGCCGGCGCCGATCATATTCTCGCGAAGGCGGCTGATCTGGCGGGTCTATTGTAGAACTTACGATAAAACGTTACTTTTGTCGGTTGCTAACAAAGAAAATTTGTCGGGCGAGACGCCCGACCCATTAATAATGATTGACGACCTCGTAAAGGGTCGTAAAAGCCTTTAATTTAGGACGGCTTCGTAAAAGGGCCGCAGGCAAGGCGCGCAAATCCCCCGGAGGATCGTACGGGCAGGTTTGAAACCTGCCCATACAACGCGCCGCAGTGACGAAGGATGCAGTGCAACCAGAGCATCCGGACTTTTTACGAAATCGTCATGATTCATACACCCAAACAATAGGACAGGCGAAATTCAAAGGAGCAGGTCATGAACAAGGAAGTCTTTCGGGAATATGATATCCGGGGGGAAGTAGATCGTGATTTTAATGAAGAGTTTGTTTATGACCTGGGCAGGGCAATAGGCACCCTCGCCCGCAGCCGGGGTGTTACCGCCATGACCATCGGCAGAGACTGTCGGTTGAGTTCGGAGATATACCAGGAAGCGGTCAAAAAAGGCGTTCTCGCCACCGGAGTAGATGTCATTGACATCGGGCTTTGCGCCACACCGCTCCTTTATTTTTCCATCCGGCATTTGAACACGGGCGGCGGCATCATGGTAACCGCCAGCCATAATCCACCGCAGTTTAACGGTTTCAAGATCTGTATTGGACCGGATACGATCTATGGCGAGGATATCCAGGAACTAAGACGGATCATGGAAGCCAATAACTATGCCGCAGGTGTTGGGCGTTCTTCTCAGGACAGCGTCGCCCTGGCCTACGAGGAACACCTTTTTCATAACGTCCGCATTGACCATCCCGTTAGGATTGCCTTTGATGGCGGCAATGGCGTAGGGGGACTCTTTCTGCTCCCTCTCCTGAAGCGCCTGGGCTGTCCCGTATTTGACATATACAGCGACCCTGATGGCCGATTTCCCAATCACTTCCCGGATCCCACCGTGGAGGAAAACCTTCAGGATCTGATACGGTTGATCGATACAACTGGCGCCGAGGTGGGCGTCTCTTTCGATGGAGATGCCGATCGTATCGGCGTGGTTACCGACGACAAGAGAATCCTCTGGGGCGATGAACTTCTCATTCTTTTCGCCCGGTTCATCCTGAAGGAGAATCCCGGCGCGGCCATCATCGGCGAGGTAAAGTGCTCCCAAACCCTTTTTGATGATATTGAGAAACATGGTGGGCGGGCCATCATGTGGAAGGCCGGTCATTCGCTGATTAAAGGGAAAATGAAAGAAGAGAAGGCACTCCTGGCCGGTGAGATGAGCGGCCATATCTTCTTTGCCGATCGTTATTTCGGATATGATGATGCGATTTACGCCACGATCCGACTGCTGGAAATTCTCTCCCTCTCCGGCAGGCGCCTCAGCGATTTACTCAAGGATGTGCCCAAGACCTTCTCTACGCCGGAAATCAGGTTCCCCTGCCCGGATAGCATCAAGTTTGCCGTTGTTGACAGGGTCCGGGAACATTTCCGGCAGACCCATAAGATAATAGATATCGATGGAGTCAGGGTAATATTCCCCGATGGTTGGGGCCTTCTCCGCGCTTCCAACACCCAGCCGGTCCTCGTAATGCGTTTCGAGGCGTCTACCCCCGAGCGCCTTCAGGAAATCAAAGGGCAGATGGAGGCAGCGCTGGCGGGTATCATCGCAGAGAGTTGAACAGACCGTTGATGTTGAGGATTAGACTTGCTGATAACCCCCCATGGTGATAGGGTTCAGCGCGTGATTATCAATAGATATACGGACCAGGGAGATTTATGGAAAAAGTCCGGGTGCTGATCGCCGATGAGGACAAGAAAAACAAGGTAACTTTAAGCAGGTTATTGGTATCGGCAGAATCTTTCGTTCCCGTCCCCGAAACCCCGCCGAATAACGACCAGATCATGAAATTCGTCGGCAGTAGTGACTGTATGCTGAGGATATTCGAATCCATCCAGAAGGTGGCCAAGTCGGACAGCACGGTGGTAATCTACGGTGAAAGCGGAACGGGCAAAGAGCTGGTGGCCCGGGCCATCCACACAAACAGTGACAGGCGCGATTTTCCGCTGGTGGCAGTGAATTGCGGGGCCATCCCTGAGGATCTCCTGGAGAGCGAACTCTTCGGCCACGAGAAGGGGGCATTTACCGGCGCATTCCGCACCAGGATTGGACGTTTTGAACTGGCCCGGGAAGGGACTATTTTTCTCGATGAGATCGGGGATATGACCCTGGGACTCCAGGTGAAACTTCTCCGGGTAATCCAGGAGAGGCAATTTGAAAGGATCGGAGGCACAAAGACTATCTCGGCGGATGTCAGGATAGTAGCGGCCACAAATCAGGATCTCGAAAAGGCCGTAGCGGAAAAGAAATTCCGCGAAGATCTCTTTTATCGACTCAATGTGATCCCCCTCCAGGTCCCCCCGCTTAGAGATAGAACAGAGGATATACCGGAACTGACCAACTTTTTTCTGGCCAGGTTCTGCAAATTGAAAAGGAAGGAGCTCCCCAGGATCAGTGAACAGGCGATGATGGCGCTCCTGAAATATCCCTGGCCGGGCAATGTGAGAGAACTTGAGAACATGATGGAGATGCTGGTGGTGATGAATGACGAAGGGGTGATTACCCCTGATCTTCTGCCGCCACGCGTACATACCACCCAAATGGCCGCGCCGTCGAACATGGTGGATTTTACCGAGGCCGGCTGTAACTTAAATGAACTGGTAAGTAATTTCGAAAAGGAGCTGATCCGAAAGGCCCTGCGGCTAAGCGGAGGCGTAAAAAGCCAGGCGGCAAAAATGCTCATGCTCAACCGTACCACCCTGGTGGAGAAACTGAAGAGATTCAACTTGACGACTTCGTAAAAAGTCCGGATGCTGCGTTGCGCTACATCCCTCCCCCGCCTTCGCGGGGGCAGGCTTGCGGCGTGTTCCGGGGACACGTTCCGAGCCCTTTAGGCTTCCGGAACAAGCCC
>JAXMLI010000152.1:0-3121 GCA_034368785.1 Smithellaceae bacterium
TGAATCTTTACCCAGGATAAAAGCATAGGGGGGAATAGGGCGAAGGTGATCCCTCAACCCCTCTTCAGGTGTTCATCGCCACAGCCTTCGTCCCGGTTGTAAGGATGATGAAGACACAGGTTTTTCTACTCGGCCTCCCCCAACCTCTCCAGCAGTATTCCATAGGCTTGCTGCCCCTTCTCAAAGCTGGAGAGGCGGAAAAACTCATTGGGTGAATGCTGGCGCTCGTCCTCCAGCCCGAAACCAAAGACGACGGTGTGGGCGCGAAGATGTTCGAGAAACATGGCATTCACCGGTATCGTCCCGCCGCTGCGGATTTTATAGGGCGCCTTGCCGTAAATCTCGGCAAGCACCGAAGCGGCAACCGCCAGGCCCCGGTGGTCGGAGGGGATGAGGTAGGGGAATGATCCCGATTCCCGCTTGCCGATGGTGACCTTCACGCCGGGCGGAGCGACCTTGTGGATGTGCTTCACGACGAGGTCGGCAATTTCTGCGGGATCCTGGTCGGCCACCAGGCGGCAGGAAATTTTGGCGTGGGCCTGGCTGGGCAGGACGGTTTTCATTCCCTCCCCCTGGAAGCCTCCCCAGATGCCGTTGATCTCCAGGGTCGGCCGGGCCCAGGTCCGCTCATGTGTAGAAAACCCCGGCTCGCCGAAGAGGGAGACCGACCCGGACTCCTGCAGGTATTCGGCTTCAAGGAATGGAATCCGTGCCATCTCCGCCTTTTCCGCGGCACTTAACGGCCGGACCTGATCATAGAACCCCGCCACGGTAATCCGCCCCTCCGGATCGTGCAGGGAGTCCAGGATCCGGACCAGCCCGTGGATGGGGTTCGCCACCGCCCCGCCGTAGGTGCCGGAATGGAGGTCGTGATCGGGGCCTGCCACGTCAACGAAAAGCGCCGTCAACCCGCGGGTTCCCATCACCTGTCCCGGGTGGTCCTCGCTCCACTGGCCCCCGTCGGTGCTTAACACCAGGTCGCAGGAAAAAAGGTCTTTATGAGCCACAAGGAAAGAATGCAACTGGGGACTGCCGATCTCTTCCTGGCCTTCGAAGAGGAATTTCAGGTTCAGCGGCAATGCCCCGGCGGTTTTGAGCATGGCCTCCACAACGGTAAGGGGGATGAAGAGGTTTCCCTTGTTGTCCGAGGCCCCGCGGGCGTAGAGGCGGCCGCTCTTGATGACCGGCTCAAAGGGGGGGCTGTCCCACAGGTCAAGGGGATCGGCCGGCTGGGTGTCGAAATGGCCGTAGATCAGGATGGTGGGCTTTCCCGGGGCATGAAGCCAGTCCCCGTACACCACAGGGTGGCCGCCTGTGGGCATGATCCGCAAGGATTCGACGCCCGCCCTTTTCAGGCGCGCCTCGACCCACTGTGCGGCGCGCTGGACATCGCCGCTATGGGCGGGTAATGCGGAGATGCTGGGAATCCGCAAAAAATCCATCAGTTCCTTTAGAAACCGTTCTTTATGCTCACCCAGGTAAGTTTCCCATGCACCCATTTTTCAAATCTCCTAATCCTCAGGCAGCATACGACCTTTTCAGTCAGCGTTTCGCAAAATGCAATGATCTATTCCTGCCCAACCAAGTAATTGAGGGCATAACAGATGTAAAGTTGAATTTCCAATGATTTACCTTCGTATCCCTGTTTTCTATTTTCAACGTACTGTAAATCGGGTATGGTTCACGCCCGGGTGTGGGTAAAGGGGCTAAATCCTGATGATGCGGGGGGTAACTGGGATGATCACAGAGAAGACCAAGAAAAAAATTCGAGGGATTGTAGGAGCAACGAACGTCCTCGATGCCGATCTGGACCGTTTTTCCTATTCCTATGACTCCTCTTTTGTTCCCCTGCTTCCGGCAAACAAGCCGGAGCTGGTCGTCCGTCCTCTCACGACCGGGGAAGTGTCGGAGGTGATGGCCGTCGCCTGCGAACATGAAATTCCCGTCACGCCCCGGGGTGCGGCGAGCGGCCGCACCGGCGGCAGCGTACCCCTGCAGGGGGGCATTTCCCTCGCCCTGGATCGGATGACGCGGATCGTCGAACTGGACGAGAAAAACATGATGGTCACCGCCGAAGCGGGCGTCCGGACCTTCGATCTCTACAACCATTGCGCCGCCCGGGGGCTCTTCTATCCGCCGGACCCGGCGAGCTGGAAATTCTCCACGATCGGCGGCAACGTGGCGGAAAACGCCGGCGGGATGCGGGCCGTCAAGTATGGCGTCACCGCTGATTATGTGCTGGGACTCGATGTCGTATTGGCCGATGGCGCGATTCTCCAGACCGGCGGAAAGGCCATCAAGAACGTCACCGGCTATGACCTGAAGAGCCTCTTCACGGGCTCGGAGGGGACGCTGGGGATTATCACGAAGGCGCTTTTGCGGCTCATTCCCATGCCCAAGAGGCGGGGGACTCTGCAGATCATGTTTGGCGCCCTGGATGAGGGTTGTGCCACCGTCTATCAGTTGCTCCAGGCGGGCATCCTGCCGGCGGCCGCCGAGATCATGGACCGCTTCTGCCTGGAAGCCGTGGCCAGACACCAGAAAACAGACCTTGCTGCGGCCGCCGGGGCCTGCCTCATCATCGAGATTGACGGGGAAGATGACGGGGACCTCGCCCGGCAAACAAAGGGGATCGAAAACCTGGCCGGGGACTGTGGCGCCATCTCCTTTCTGGCCGCCGGTTCGGTAGAGGAGTCCGACAGGCTCTGGGCCATCAGGCGGGGACTGAGTTCCGCCGTGGCCGCCCTGGCGCCGGACCGGATCGGCGAGGACATCTCGGTTCCCCGGGACGCCTTTCCCGAGGTGGTGCGCCGCATCGGGATCATCGCCAAGAAATACGGGCTGGCCATCGCCGTTTATGGTCATGCGGGTGACGGCAACCTTCACCCGTCGGTGCTTTGCGACCTCGGCAATCCCGAAGAGGCAAAAAGGGTTCATCAGGCCGTGGATGAGATATTCGGGGCGGCCCTGGCCGTGGGCGGGACCCTTTCGGGCGAACACGGCATCGGCATCACCAAGCGGCCCTACCTCGCTCAGGCCCTGGGCGAAACCGGGGTGAAAACGATGAAGGCCATCAAGCAGGCCCTCGATCCCAAGGGGATTCTGAACCCCGGCAAGATCT
>JAXMLI010000153.1:0-3236 GCA_034368785.1 Smithellaceae bacterium
AACGGGACATTCGTGAGAATTTTTGAGTCTTTGTGACTGCGTGGCAAAGACTTGGTTACGCATTGCAAACGTTTTAATGAAACGTTACGCCAGGAGGAAAAAATGACGTGGCAGCATATCAGGTTAGAGGAGGCACCCGGCGTTGCCCGGATAGTTTTGGCCCGGCCTAAGCACAATGTGCTAAATATCGAAATGATGAAGGAGCTGAAGCAGGCCCTCAAGGGCCTTGCCGGTGATGAGGGGCTCAAGTGCGTCGTTATCGCCGGTGATGGTCCCAGCTGGTGCGCCGGGGTGGATGTGGGAGAGCATAGCCCGGAGCTGGTCGGGGAGATGATGGCTTCCTTCAATGGGATTTTCGAAGTCATGGAAAGAATCGAGGTTCCCCTCGTGGCGGCGGTTCATGGTCCCTGTCTGGGAGGCGGGCTGGAGCTGGCCATCGCCTGTGACATCATTGTGGCCTCTGCGCGGGCCTCCTTCGGCCAGCCCGAAGTCCGCCTGGGATTCTTTCCGCCCTATGCGGCAATCCGTCTCCCCCAGCTGGTGGGACCGTCCAGGACAATCGAGATCTGCACGACCGGAAGGACCTATTCCGCCGAAGAGGCAAGGGCGATGGGTTTGGTCGGCCAGCTCGTGGAGGAGGATCAATTCGAGGGGGCAGTCCAGGGACTGGTGAAGTCCCTCCAGGCGAGCAGCGCCCTGATCATCCGGCTGAATAAACGGGCCGTCCGGCGGCACCTGGGTATGGAATTTCCCGCCGCCCTGGCGGGCGTAACCGATATGTTTCTCCATACCCTCATGAAGACCGAGGATACCCTTGAGGGAATCAAAAGTTTCTATGAAAAGAGGAAGCCGGTTTGGAAAAATAGATAAAAAGGAGCCCCCATGGAAATGAAAAAGATCGGAGTTATCGGCGCCGGGAACATGGGCAGCGGGATCGTCCAGAAGATGGCACAGGAGGGTCTTCAGGTGGTAATGGTGGACGTGAATGACGATTTTGTCCGGCGGGGGCTGGCCAATATCGGAAGACTCCTCCAGGAGGGGGTGGAGAGACGGATTTTCCGTCCGGAAGAAATCGCCCCCATTATGTCCCGGATCACCGGGACCACCGATCTTGGCGCCGTTGCCGATGCCGATCTGGTAATCGAGGCGATCTTCGAGGATCTCTCTCTCAAGTCCGATCTCTTCCGCAGGCTCGATGCCCTCTGTCAGGAAAAAACCATCCTGGCCACCAATACCTCAAGTTTTTATGTCCGGGACCTGGCCGCCGTCACCAACCGGCCGGACCGGGTAGTCGGACTCCATTATTTTTACCATCCCGCCAAGAACCGTCTCCTGGAGGTGGTTCCCCACGACGTTACCAGCAAAAAAACCATCGACCTTTCCCTGCTCGCGGCCAAACTTCACGGCAAGACCCCGATTCTCGTGAAGGACGCCCCGGGTTTCGCGGTTAACCGCTTCTTTGTTCCTTTCCTCAACGAGGCCGCGCGGATGCTCGCGGAGAAAATGGCCGACATCCCCACTATCGAGGAGGCGGCCAAGCGGGCCTTCCGGATCGGCATGGGGGCCTTTGAGCTGATGAATGTTACCGGGATTCCCATTGCCGTCCATTCCTCCGCGACCCTGGGGAGGGAGCTTGGCCCCTTCTACGCCACGGCGCCGATCATGAAGGAGCAGATGGAGCGGGGGGAAAAATGGGACCTGGGCGGCACAGTGGAGGAAGACAAGATCGGGCCGGTGATGGACCGTTTTTACGGGGTCTGTCTCGGAGTTGCGGCAAGCCTGGCGGATGAGCAGGTGGCCAGCATGGAAGATACGGACCGGGGGGCCAAGATCGGTCTCCGCTGGACCCTTGGTCCCTTCGAGATAATGAACCGCCTGGGCCTTGACCGGACCTGCGCCCTGGTCAGGAAGATCACGGAAAAATACCCCGATTTCCCGATGCCCGGGATCCTCCTGGAGCAACAGAAGAAGGGTAAGCCCTTTGAGTTCAGGTATGTGGACTTGGAGATTGACGGTAATATCGCACGGATTACCATCAATCGCCCGGAGGCGATGAATGCCCTGAACGAAACGACGGTGCGTCAGCTGGGTGACCTGTTCGCCCGGGCCGAGGGGGATCAGACCGTGGAGGCCATCGTCTTCCAGGGGGCCGGCAAGGCCTTTGTGGCCGGCGCCGATATCCGCTTTTTCGTGGATAAAATCAAGGCGAACCGGATCCCCGATATCGTGGAATTTACCCGGGCCGGGCATGAACTGTTCCGCCGGATCGAAGAATCGCCGAAACTTACTATCGCCCTCCTCGACGGCCTTTCCCTGGGCGGCGGCAGCGAGCTGGCTCTCGCCTGCCAGGCGATTATCGCCACCCCCGCGGGTTCCCTGGCCTTTCCCGAAACTGGCATCGGCATCTATCCCGGTCTGGGGGGGATGCTCCGGCTGGCGCGCCAGGTGGGATCTCCGCTGGCCAAACATTATGTCTTCACCGGCGCCTTCATGAGCGCAGAGGACGCCCAACTCCTGGGGCTGGTTGCCCGCCTGGCCGCTCCGGCGGGCACGGACGAGGCAATTCGTTCAATCTTGAAGGAAGGAAAACCGGATAAATATCGTTCCCGCGTCATTCCGGAGAAATTCAGCGAGATCATTGCCCTGTTCAAACCGGAGAATGTTTCGGAACTGCTGGACGGAAAGCTGCCTGCCGGCGCGGACGGGGACCCGGCGAAACGTATCTTGAAGATGCTCGGAAACAAGGCGCCCCTGGCCCTGAAGCTTGCCAACCGGATCATGGATAAGCAGTCCCGGTTGTCCATAGACGAGGGGATCGAGATGGAGTTGAATAATCTGAAGGTGATCTTTGCCACCGATGACGCCCTGCAGGGCCTTACCTCCCTGGGCCGCGGCCGGCCAGAATTCAGGGGGGTGTAAAAGGCTTAAGGCGAGAGGTTCCGCCCTGGCGCTGGTTCAATCTTGCAGATTGACCCAAAACATTAACAAATGAGGTAATTGCAAAACTCCTGCGGACGCGACGGAGCGCGTCCCTCCAGTCTCCAAAACATGCCGTTTTCCACGCCTTTTGGAGAGCCACGCTCCGTCGTGGCCGTCTTTATCGTGAGTTTTGCAATTGGCTCAAATGGGAAAAATTCGTTTCTTTTCGCTCTGCAATGGCCATCTTGGCAGGGCCTGCTCCCTCCCCTTCAAGGGGAGGGAGAAGGCCCCGCAAAGACGGCCTTGTGCCTCAAAAA
>JAXMLI010000154.1:0-11877 GCA_034368785.1 Smithellaceae bacterium
GATTTGCGCGCCTTGCCTGCCACCTTTTTACAAAGCCGTCCCAAATTCAAGGCTTCTGCGACTTTTTACGAGTTCATCTTTAATTAATGCGATGGAAGCTACAAGATAAGCTGCTCAAAGGCAATGACAATTTTGTTGCCCAGCCATGAAGGCGGCAAATAGTAAAGATTCAGTCTTGAGTGGCCGAGTTAAGACAAATATTGCCTGCCCTTGCGTTTCTTGCAAAACTCCAGCGGACGCGACGGAGCGTGTCCCTCCAGTCCCCAAAACATGTCATTTTCGGTGCCTTTTGGAGGGCCTAGCGAAGTCGTGGCCGTCTTTATTCTGCGTCTTGCATTTGGTTCCTCGTGTAACTGAATCTTTACGGCAAATAGTCCTTGACACTGTATTTTAGCTCATGGTAGCGTCTTCCTTAATTGCGACGTGTTGGGGGTGTTTCGCTCCGCACTACAGCGAACTCGATCCCCCCTTTCTTTCTTCCGTGCTTGCTGCTTTCCTTACATAACTCGGGTGCGGAATTCACGAACAAAATAGCCGTATCCGATAACCTGAGATAAAAAAGGGGGGTAATTGTTCCAGCGGTTTTCAATTTGGGCGGACAATTTTATCAGAACGACAAGGGAGGGTGATTATGACAAGAAAAGAAGTGAGCAAAGACGTACAGAAGGCAGGCGTATCGCGCCGTAATTTCCTCACCGCCGCTGCCGCAGTGACGGCCGGGGCGGCGACACTTGGCTTCCCGGCGGTTCTCAAGGCGCAGGGACCGATTTCGATGCGCTGGCAGAGTACCTGGCCGACCAAGGACATTTTCCACGAATACGCCTTGGATTTCGCCAAGAAGGTCAACGACATGACCGGCGGGGATCTCAAGATCGAGGTGCTGCCGGCGGGCTCCGTGGTACCGGCCTTCAACCTGCTGGACGCGGTCTCCAAGGGCACACTCGACGGCGGCCACGGCGTACAGGTTTATCACTACGGCAAGCAGAACGCCCTGGCGCTGTGGGGATCGGGCCCCGGCTACGGCATGGACGCCAATATGATGCTGTCCTGGCACAAGTACGGCGGCGGCAAAGACCTGCTTGCGAAGGTCTACGCCTCCATCGGCGCCAACGTTGTCTCTTTCCCCTACGGACCGATGCCCACGCAGCCGCTCGGCTGGTTCAAGAAGCCTATCACCAAGATTGAGGACTTCAAGGGGATGAAATACCGCACCGTGGGGATTTCCATTGACGTGTTCACCGGCCTGGGCGCCGCGGTGAACGCCCTGCCCGGCGGCGAGATCGTCCCGGCATTGGACCGCGGCCTGCTGGATGGGGCGGAGTTCAACAACGCCTCTTCCGACCGCCTCCTCGGCTTCCCCGACGTCTCCAAGGTGTGCATGCTCCAGAGCTACCACCAGAACGCCGAGGTTTTCGAGATCACGTTCAACAAGACCAAGTTCGACGCCCTGCCGGACAAGATGAAGTCGATCATCGAGAACGCCGTGGAAGCGGCCTCGGCGGACATGTCGTGGAAAGCGATCGACCGCAACTCGCAAGACTACATCTTGCTGCAGACACAGGACAAGGTCAAATTCTACAAGACCCCCGACGCGATCCTGGCCAGACAGCTTGTGGCCTACGACGAGGCAGTGGCGAAGAAAGCGGAGGTAAACCCGCTGTTCAAGGAGATCATGGAATCGCAGATAAAATTCGCCGGGCGCGCGGTGAAATGGGACATGGATTACAACGTGAACCGGCGCATGGCCTATAACCACTACTTCGGGGTCAAGAAGGCCGCGCCCGCAAAGGCCGCTCCCGCAAAGCCCGAACCGAAGAAATAGTAAAAGCGAAGCATTGCCGATCAGCCATCCGGGCGACTTCCGGGTGGCTGATTTTTAGGGACAGGGATGAATATGCAAAAATTGCTGCTTACCGTGGACAAGATCAGCACATTTGTCGGGAAAACATTCGCCTGGCTCATCGTGTCGCTCACCTTTCTCATCACCTATGAGGTGTTCTCGCGTTACGCCCTCGACGCCCCGCACGACTGGGCCTTCGACGGGATGATCCAGATGTACGGGATGCTCTTCATGATGGCGGGCGCCTACACGCTCTCGAAGAACGGCCACGTGCGGGGCGACGTCCTCTACGGCTTCTTCCCGCCACGCCTGCAGGCCGGACTCGACCTGACGCTCTACTTCGTGTTCTTCCTTCCTGGTGTGGTCGCCCTCTGCTGGGCCGGCTACATCTATGCCGGCGAATCCTGGGCGATCCTGGAGCACTCGGGCATCACCGCCGACGGCCCGCCGGTCTATCAGTTCAAGACTATCATCCCCATCGCCGGGGCGTTCCTGCTGTTGCAGGGCATCGTCGAAGTAATCCGCTGCATCGGCTGTCTGAAAGAAGGCAAGTGGCCCTCGCGTCAGCAGGACGTTGAGGAAGTCGACGTCGAAAAACTGAAGGCGCAGATGCACGTCAAGGACGAGGATATCGCCAAGCTCGATGAGTTTGTGACGGCCAAGAAAGGGAGCGACAAATGAAAAAAGAAGCCTGGTTCGGGCTCTCGATCATGGCCCTGGTGGTGGTGGGGTTGTTTTGGGCAATGCCGCCGCTGTCGCAGATAACCACCGGCCATCTGGGGCTCCTGATGCTGGCGTTGATCGTTGTGGCGATCATGCTCGGTTTTCCCACGGCCTTTACGCTGATGGGCTTAGGGACGATGTTTACCTGGTTTGCCTACCACAGCACAAACCCGTCGACGGCGGTGCAGCAGACGCTTGATTTGATGGTGCAGCGCGCCTATTGGGTCATGAACAACGACGTGTTGATCTCCGTTCCCCTCTTCGTCTTCATGGGCTATCTGGTCGAGCGGGCCAACCTGATCGAAAGGCTCTTCAAGAGCCTCCACCTGGCGACCGCGCGCATCCCCGGGTCGCTCGCCGTCGCCACGATCATCACCTGCGCGATCTTCGCCACCGCCTCCGGCATCATCGGCGCGGTGGTGACACTGATGGGCCTGCTCGCCTTTCCGGCGATGCTCCGGGCCGGATACAACGTCCGGGTCGCGGCGGGCGCCATCACCGCGGGCGGGACCCTGGGCATCCTGATCCCCCCGTCGGTGCTGCTGATCCTCTACGGCGCCGTCGCCGGGGTCTCGGTGATGCAGCTCTATGCCGGCGCCTTCTTCCCCGGCCTCATGCTGGCGGGATTGTACGTCGGCTATGTCATCATCTACGCCAAGATCAAGCCCAGCATCGCGCCGCCGCTGTCCGCGGAGGACCAGTTCGTGCCGCTGCCCAAATTTGCGGAGGTCATCGTCAAGACCGGGCGCAATAACGTCATGGCGGGGCTGATTGGCGCGCTCAAAGGAAAGCGCAACGCCGATGTTCCGATGCGCAAGTTGCTCAGCAATCTGACGATCGCGCTCCTGCCGTTGCTGATGGCCGCGCTGCTTATGGGATCGATTTATCATGCCCTGACCGTGCCGAAGGTGGTTGATACGTCCGGTCTGCAGGAGATGGGCGCCGTGTCGACGACGGATATCGCCGCGCCGGTGGCAGGCGGGTTGCAGGAGCCGCCGGCCGAGGGCGGGTTGCAGGAACCGCCGGCAGAAGGCGGGCTGCAAGAGCCCCCGGCAGAAGGCGCGCAGGAGACCCAAGTTGCCGCCAGCGCGGCGCCGGAAAGTCCACAGATCCTCGCCGAGGTGGCCGCGCCGGATGGTGCGGCAGCAGTGGCGCCGGCGTCCGGCGAGCGCCGCCCCGTCCCGACTGGCTTCTGGATCGCGCTCGGGATCTGCATCACAGGGCTCGCGGTTTTCTATGCGATCTTCACCTTCGTCCGGCTCGAGATCTTCAAGATGCTCCTGTCATCGTTCTTCCCGCTGGCCTTCCTGATTCTCGGGGTACTCGGCAGCATTCTCATGGGGCTCGCGACGCCCACCGAGGCGGCGGCGATGGGATCGTTCGGGGCGTTGTTCCTCGCAGTCGCCTATGGACGCTTCAACTGGACGATGCTCAAGGAGGCGGTCTTCCTCACCGCGAAAACCAGCGCCATGGTCTGCTGGCTTTTCGTTGGCTCAGGGATCTTTGCTGCGGCGTTCGCGCTCCTCGGCGGTCAGGAGATCATCAACACCTGGGTGCAGACGCTCAACCTGTCGCCGCTGCAATTCATGCTCCTGGCGCAGGTCATCATCTTCCTCCTGGGCTGGCCGCTGGAGTGGACCGAGATTATCGTCATCTTCATGCCGATCTTCATCCCGCTCCTCGCGCACTTCAGCATCGATCCCCTCTTCTTCGGCCTGCTGGTGGCGCTGAACCTCCAGACGGCGTTCCTCTCGCCGCCGGTCGCCATGGCCGCGTTCTACCTGAAAGGCGTCTCGCCGCCCCATGTGACGCTCAACCAGATCTTCCTGGGGATGATGCCGTTCATGGCGATCCAGGTACTCGCGATCTTCCTGCTCTATATGTTCCCGGCGATCGGGTTGTGGCTGCCGAGTGTGGTTTACGGCCGTTGAAAACCAAAGCGGCGATTGTGGTCGGATGGTTTGATTCATTTCGGTAATAAGCAGATTATCACCTGGGGCAGACCCGTCTTGACGGGCCTGCCCTTTCAAATTCAGGCTCCCTGTCGAACTTTAATGTAGGGGCGGCCCTTGTGGCGACCCGAAGAGGGAGGGGGATTTCTAAGGAACTTAACCGTAAGTAGCTTTAATGGTACGAGTACCCAGGAGGGACGCGCTCCGTCGCGTCCGCGGTAGGCAGTGCAATATCCAAAGCCTTTCGGCCACGACGGAGCGTGGCCCTCCGAAATTCAATGGCAAGTTACTTGCCGATGTGGGGCCGCTTGGCGGCGTGAGTCGCTTTTTACGAAGTCGTCTTTCGTTCCTTTTCCTCGCCGTTCAGGCGGAGTTCATCACTTCTTGCGCGGGGATTTTGTTATGGCGGTCTTTTCGGCGGCGGTTGGTTGAACAAGCCATGCCGGCCTGCACTTTTTGAGGAAGGAGCGGATGCCCTCCCGACCCTCCTCGGAGACAAGCGCGGTGGTCACGAGCGTCGCGCTGTTGTTGATCAGATCAGGAGTCATGGGGACGCCCGCCACCGTGCGGCTCCAATCCTTGAACAGCCTCTGCGCGTCACATCCGCCCAAGAGCAGCTGCTCGAGCAGTTCGTTTATCCTGGCGTCGAGTTCGACCGGTGGCGCGAGGTCGTTCAGCAGGCCGATACGATAAGCCTCGGCGGCAGTAAAGCGTTCCGCGGAAAGGCAGTACCGTCTCGCCGTACGCTCGCCCATGGCCCGCATCAGATAAGGCCAGGTCACCGCCGGGATCTGGCCGAGGCGAACCTCGGACAGGCAGAACTCCGCATCGTAGGCCGCGACCGCCATGTCGCAGGCCGCGACGAGTCCGACGCCTTCGGCAATAGCCGGGCCATGCACACGGGCGATGGTCGGCTTTTTCAAGCTGTTGATGGTGTGCATCATGGCCGCGAAGTTCAGGGTGGCGGCGTGATTCTGCGCAAAGTCACCGTCGGTCATGCGCTGCATCCAGTGCGGATCGGCGCCGACACAGAAGCTCTCACCCGTACCGGCGAGGACCAGGGCGCGCACCGCCGGATTGTCGTCCAGGCTCTGCATCGCGGCTGTCAGCTCGGCGATCATGGCTTCGTCCAACGCATTTTGCAGCTCCGGGCGGTTCATCCAGACGACGCCGACACCTTGGTTTATATTGACAAGCAGGGTTTTATATTTCATACGCTCCTCGTTATGGCGGGGCTGGTCTGAACCCAAGGCACGGATGAGCGGCCGGACATGCCGTCATTGCGCTGATATAAACCGATAAGATATTTCTTTTGGAGCGACGATTCATAAGATAAACAGGCTGGTGTGTCAATGGGAAAGATACCACAGAATATGGGCCGCGGCGCCATCAATTTTATCCGGTCTCACCCTCCGGCGGCGCTCGCGGGACTGCTGTTTCTTGTCCTGCCGCTTTTCTCCGGCTGTCATACCATGCCCGCGAAGGGAGAGCGGAAGAGGCCTCTCTCCGAACTTAGTCAGAGGGTGGCAATGCCCTCCGAATCTTTAGCCCCGTCGCCTGCGGGAAGGGAAATTCCGGCAGACCTGGCGGCCAAAATCGCACAGATGCTGATGGTTGGTTTCCGCGGTCTTGAGGCGGGAAATGATCATTTCATTCTGCGGGATATACGGGAACGTCATCTGGGTGGCGTCATTCTCTTTGATTATGACGTGCCATCGGGGCAGGCAAGGCGCAATATCGAGTCCCCCGCGCAGTTGCGGGCGCTGATCGCCTCACTGCGAGGGACCGCGACCTATCCTCTTTTGATCGCCATCGATCAGGAGGGAGGGATAATCACGAGGCTAAAGGATCGGGACGGTTTTCCCCCCACGGTATCGCACCAGTCACTGGGCAGGCTTAATGACCCCGCGGAGACCCGCCGGCAGTCGGCGCTGCTGGCCGAAACCCTCGCCGGGCTGGGGATCAATCTTAACCTGGCCCCGGTGGTCGACCTCTGCGTGAACTTGCAAAACCCGATCATTGCCCGCTACGAACGCTGTTTTTCCGCTGATCCGCAGGCGGTGACGGATCAGGCGCGAGAGTTTATCCGGGCGCACCGTGAGCGCGGCGTTCTGACGGCCCTCAAACACTTCCCCGGCCACGGCAGTTCTGCCGCCGATTCCCACCTGGGTCTCACTGATGTGACCCAGACCTGGTCAAGGGCAGAGCTGGAACCCTACCGGCAGATAATCAAGGCGAGAGAGGCCGATGCGATCATGACGGCCCATATTTTCCATGCCGGTCTCGATCAGGATTGGCCGGCCACCCTTTCCCGGAAAATCATCGGGGGTCTCCTGCGGGAGGAACTCGGCTACGACGGACTGGTCATCTCCGATGACTTGCAGATGGGGGCGATTGTCCAGCATTACGGCTTCGAGACGGCCATCGGGAAGGCCATCGAGGCGGGGGTGGACATCCTGATTTTTGCCAATAACTCCCTCTATGAGGAGGACATTACGAGCCGCGCCATTGCGGTGATAAAAGGCCTGGTTCAGTCGGGTGTCATCAGTGAGGGGCAAATTGACGAATCATACCGGCGGATCACGCGGCTCAAAAGCCGTCTGCTGAATTGAGAAGTGAGGATCGGTGGGAGGTTAGGGCGGCACTGCCAGATTCCTCCCCTTTCAAGAAGAACCTCAGGAGAGGCACTGCATAGTTCTCTCCCTTCAAGGGGCACCTCAGGAGGGGCACTGCCAAGTTCCTCCCCCTTCAAGGGGAGGGAGCACACTTGGGGGAAAGACGGCTAATGCGACTCAAAAAGAACCTGGCTCGGGTTTCAGCAGGCCATAGAGCCGGATGATCTCGGCCAGGCTCCAGGCCTGGGAAATGCAGCCTTGCGGCCTATGAGGGGGATCCCCCGAGAAGACCTCGGAGATGGTCCCGATTCCGGCGCCGCACCGCTCCTGGCGGAGAAGTTGGCGTAACAGCGCCAGGAGGAAGGTCTTTGTTTCTTGGAGATCCTCGGAAACCCGGAGGGAGGCCTCGCCGAAGGGACCAAGCAGCCAGGGCCAGACCGTTCCCTGATGATAGGCAGCATCCCGCGTCGCCTGATCGCCGCCATAAAAGCCTCGATAGGAGGGACTGCCCGGGGCCAGCGTCCTCAGACCTACGGGAGTGAGAAGTTCTTTTCTGACTGCGGCCACTACGGATTTGGCCTGTTCCCGATCGAGGGGCGAGTAGGGCAGGGAAACGGCCAGGAGCTGGTTCGGTCTGAGGGCGGGATCAAGCCCCTCTTCGTTATACACATCGCCAAGATAGCCCAGATCTCCCAGCCAGAAGGTTT
Organism: Smithellaceae bacterium; assembly: GCA_034368785.1. Classification (GTDB taxonomy): domain Bacteria; phylum Desulfobacterota; class Syntrophia; order Syntrophales; family CAMTWB01; genus CAMTWB01. The sequence goes on from JAXMLI010000154.1 coordinate 7,838, forward strand.
CCCTGAAGGATCGGCCGGCCAGGGTGAATAACCCTTTCAAGGAATGATCTTCCTTGCCGAAGTTGTCGGCCAGTTCAAGGTAAAACCCAAGCGCGTTGTACCACAGGGCGTTGATCTCCACGGGGTATCCCCAGCGAGGGGTGACCGGGATGCCCCCGACACAGGCGTCCATCCAGGTAAGGTGGGTGTCCCTGCCGCCGGCGTGGAGGAGCCCTTCCTGGTTTACGTGGATGTCATAGCTTGTCCCTGCCATAAGGGCCCGAATGATCCTCTTCAACACCGGCCAGAGTTCGGTCTTCAAGGTCTCCCGGGAACCGCCTGATTGGAGGAACTGCTGACAGGCCCAGAAAAACCACAGGGAACTGTCCACCGTATTGTAGGGATTCTCGCTCTTGTCCTCGGAAAAGTAATTGGGCAGAAGGCCTTCCTTTTCGTGCCGGCCGAGATGTACGAGGATCTCGAGCCCTTCTTCTATCCGGCCCTGACAGAAGGTGAGGCCCGGCAGGGAGATGAGGCTGTCCCGGCCCCAGTCGGTAAACCAGTGGTAGCCGGCAATAATCGCCGCCCGTCCCCCGGGGGCGCGGATCAGAAATTGTTCTGCCGCCCTGGTCAGCATTGAGAGGTTATCCCGGTCTTCCTGGTCGTATCCGCTCAGGTTTAAGGCAACCCGGGAAGCGGCCTCTTCGCGCCTGCTCTCTTCCCGGCGCCATTGCTCGACCAATTCATCGCCCGGCGGGGCAAGGGAGAGGGAAACGAAGACCACATCACCCCGGGAAACCGGGATTTCCATCACCCCGGGCTGATAAAGATCCTCCCGCCAATCATATCCCCGGTCCCGTTCTTCATGGTACTCAAAATTGTTATACCATCCGGGAGCGGGATGAAACTCGCCTCGGATGCTCGTGGTGATAAAAACCGGGGGCATTCCTGAATCCGGCTCAATCCGGAGGCCTTTTTTCAGGGCATCGACCTTCCAGACCAAAGCACTATTCTCTCTGGCCAGCTTATGATACCCCCGGAAGGCGAGAAATGGCCGCAAGCGGAGCAACCCCGGGAAGGTCATTTTAAGGATTTCGTAGCGGATAAGGACGGTATCCTGTCCGTAGATGGCAAGCAGTGATTTAATTGCGCCGAGTCCGTTCTGCTCATAATGGAAAATGGGATAGAGTTCCTGCCTGAATTCCTGGAGATCAAGCCCCCCGGGCGGGAAGCTCTGGCCGGGATATTGATGCGCCGAGAGGAAGAGTTCGGAATCAGGGGTGCGGATGCTGTCTTCAAACTTGGAAATAAGGACGTGCCTCCCTGGCGGGTCCTGGAGATTTGCCACGAGCAGCCCGTGGTATTTTCTCCTGTGGCACATTTCTAGGGTGCTGGAGGCATAACCGCCCAGGCCGTTGGTTTCCAGCCATTCCCGGGAGCAGGTCCCTTCGTTCAGCTCTGCCTTGGTCAGCACAATTTCCATATTTGACCTTCCGGCCCGCGCCATGCCGGCGCAAGCCCGGGAGAAAGCTATCAGGGCAGAGGGACAGCCTCCACCCCGGCGGGGATGTTGAACTGGAAAAGCCTGTCCGGTAGCTTCGAGTTCAGGACTATATTTCTAAACTCGATCCGGGTTGTGTTACCGGCAAAATCGCTCATGCTGAACTGGATGATCGAATAACTCGTTTTGTCCACGGTAATGCTCAGTTTGTCCATCCCCGCGCCAGCATCCCTTGGGGCAAGAACAAGGAGATGATTCCCCTCACGATCAGTTTTCTGCGGGCTTGCGTGACTGATCTGAAAGTCCTCGGACAGGCGGCCCAGACCGGTAAGAAATTTTATGGCAAGCCCGGATTGAAGCATCTTCTCGGCGTCCTGGACGTATACCAGCCGATCATCCGGGAGGTAAAGCCAGGCCTTCTCGGGGTTTATCACCAGAAGCTTTCCCTTCGGGACGGAATACTCCCATCTCATCCGCTTGGGATTCCTGAAATAAACCGTACCCTCTTCCCGCTCGGTCCGATTCGCCGTTCTCAGGGTGGCTTCCTGGCTGAACCGGGCCTTGAAATCCTGGGTCTTGTCGTATCTGTCCTGCATCTGGGCGATGATATTGGCCAGGGTCGGTGTCTCCGCCGCCAGGGAGGGTGGGAAAATAAGGAGAAAAACACTGGCGAGGGCCATGACACAGAGGTTTCGGATGGTCCAGGCACGGAACAAATATTTGTTTGAAAAAATGTGAATCCCGGTCATATTTGGCATAATTTATTATGAGTTGATGAGCCGCAACCCATCAAGCCCCTCCTAGGCCGTGAAAACATTGGTGAATACTGCAAGTATTTGTAATAACGGGATAATTATTATGCCTAAGCCTTGAGCAATCAGGTGAATAAGCGTCTGATTCATAAACTTAGGCCGTTTATCAACATAGTTGTCAACAGCTATTTCCACAAGGCTGTTGATTCCAATTACAAGGTCGGGTAATCATAAGGAATACCCCATCCAGGCGCACTAATGTTCAGTTAGAGAATTGCAATTGTTTCGCTTCGGTCCTTCTTGGGCACAAGGACCATCTTTGCCGGGCCTTCTCCCCTCCCCTTGAAGGGGAGGCCTACAGCCCCAGTCTCCCTCCCCTTCAAGGGGAGGGTCGGGGTGGGGATGGGGTCAAATAGCCACGCACTAAAACCCCATCCCCCTCCTAACCTCCCCCTTCAAGGGGGAGGGATTAAGCAGTACTCCTCCTGAGGTCCCCTTGAAGGAGGAGGAACTAAGCAGTGCCCCTCCTATGGCCGGAGTTTAACCCGCCACCCGAAGGGATCTTCCTTGCGGCCGTACTGGATATCGAGAAGTTCGTTATATATCTTTTCGGTCGTGGCCCCGGTTTTCCCCTGGTTGATCCGGTAATCCACCCCCTTGTAATGGATCAGACCAACAGGAGAGACCACCGCCGCTGTGCCGGAGGCGAAGACCTCCCGCAGGGTTCCCTGCCCCTGGGCGGCGATAACTTCTTCAATGGAGATCATCCTTTCCCGGACCGTCAGACCCCAGTGGCGGCAGATCTTGATGACGGAATCGCGGGTAATTCCGGGCAGGATCGTCCCGGCCAGGGGCGGGGTGATTACCTCATCGTCGATGATAAAGAAGATGTTGCTTGTCCCCACCTCCTCCACATACCTCTTTTCCACCGCATCCAGCCAGAGGACCTGGGTAAATCCCCGGGCGGCGGCCAGGCGGCTGGCATAGAGGCTGGCGGCATAATTTCCGGCCGCCTTGGCGCTTCCCGTACCACCCGGCGCGGCGCGGACATAATCCTCGCTGACGAAGATTTTCGTGGGATTGAACCCCTCGGGATAGTAGGCGCCAACCGGGCCGGTGAGGATGAAGAAGAGGTACTCATTTGCCGCGTGAACGCCCAAGGCCGCCTCGGTGGCGATCATGGTAGGTCTGATGTACAGGGATGTTCCCTTGCCCTTTGGTATCCAGTCCTTTTCATGCGCCACGAGTTTTACCAGGGCCTCCATGAATTGTTCTTCGTCAAGGCCGGGCATGCAGAGCCGTTCCGCGGAAGCGTTCATCCGCTTGATGTTCTCGGCCGGCCGGAAGAGATAGATGTTGCCGTCCTCTCCCCGATAGGCCTTTAACCCTTCGAATATCGCCTGACCATAGTGGAGACACATGGCCGTCGGTTCCAGGGAAAGCGGGCGGTATGGCTCGATAATCGGATCATACCATCCGCGGTCGTTGTGATATTTCATATTGAAGAAATGGTCGGTGACGAGCTTGCCGAAACCCAGTTTTGATTCGTCCGCCGGTTTCTCCCTTCTTTTCTCCGGCGCCTGTTCTACAATTCTGATTTCCATTCGATTGCTCCCAGACTTTATTTTTCCCTTTTCGTACTCTGAAGCCAGCCATTATCACTAAATAATTCTTCTATCAAGATTTCTGTATTGTTCCTCCCCCTTCAAGGGGAGCCTTAGAAGGGGCACTGCCAGAATCCTCCCCTTTCGAGGGGGCACTTAGGAGGGGCACTGCCTAATTCCTCCCCTTTCAAGGGGGAGGTTAGG
>JAXMLI010000155.1:0-4265 GCA_034368785.1 Smithellaceae bacterium
CACGAATGTCCGGTTAGAAAATTGCAGTTGTCCTTATCTGGTTCTTTTAGGGGCACACCGTCTTTGCAGGGTGTGCAGTCTCCCTCCCCTTCAAGGGGAGGGTCGGGGTGGGGATGGGGTCAAATGACCGTTACCCATCCCCCTCCTAACCTCCCCCTTGAAGGGGGAGGAACTACGCAGTGCCCCTCCTAAGATCCCCTTCAAGGGGGGAGGAATCTGGCAGTGCCTCTTCTAAGGTTCCCCTGGAAGGACGAGGAACAAAACCCGAAGTAAAAAGAGTATTTATGGATGGTGCAATAAGCTAACCGGACATTGCTGAATGGTAATGCCGAATCACATTCATTCAAGCGAATTGTTAAAGAAACAGATTATGTGACGTATAGGCAGGTGAAATCAGTCGCTTACACTTACGTTGATAATGCCGATCCCGGGGAAGCAGGGCGTACGATGCCTCCTGGCCTAACCCAGATTCACGGAAATCATGGTGGATACCCCCTTCTTCTGCATGGTGACACCCAGGAGATTATCCGCCACCTCCATGGAAAGTTTATTGTGGGTTACCATGACGATCTGGGATTGCCGGGCAATGTCCCGGATCAGCCGATTGAAGATGGCGATATTCGCATCGTCCAGGGCCGCGTCCACCTCGTCCAGGATCAGGTAAGGGGTGGGACGGTAACGCAGGATGGAAAATATGAGGGCGATGGCCGCCAGGGTCTTCTCCCCGCCGGAAAGGAGACCCAGCCCCTGAAGCCTCTTCCCGGGGATCTGAATATCCATATCCACGCCGGTCTCCAGCAGATTCTCTTCGTCGGTGAGGAGCAATCTGCCCCGCCCACCCGGGAAAAGCAGGGTGAACACCTCCTGAAAACGCTCGTTTATCGCCTGAAAGGTTTCTGCGAAACGGCTTTTCGTAATCCTGTTGATCCTTAAGATGGTTTTGTGGAGGGAATCCACCGATGTCTTCAGATCCTCGCCCTGGGCAGAGAGAAAATCGTGCCGCTCCTTGAGCGTCTCATGTTCCTCCAGGGCAAGAAGATTAACTTCGCCGAAATTCTCCAGCAGGTCTCTTTTGTACCGGACTTCCTTCTCCAGTATCTCCGATCCAACTTGGGCATCCTCCTCATCGGGCGCCCATGAGGCCAAATCGAGTTCGTACCTTCCGGCCATGCCGTTTCTGATGCCCTCCAACTGGGAGGACAGTTCCCGGAGCGCGATTTCCCGGTCGTTTATTTCCCTGACCAGTTCCTGAAGGCCCGTTTTCACCCGTCCGATCTCCCCCTGCCGGGAACGGAGGATTTCCTCAAAACGACCCATTTTTTCCTTCACCCGGACGAGGATTTCCTCAGCCTCTACATATTGCCCGTGGAGATCCCGGAGGAGTTTCTCATCAGAAAGGATGGTTGCCGTCAATTCGGCCCGCGTGACCAGGTTCTGCTCGATTTCCCGTTCCTTCTGCTCCCCCTGCCGCGCAAGCAGCGCCAGTGCCTCATCAAGCCTGGTCTTCGTCTTGATATTTCCTTCCCGCTGCTCCTGGGAGGTGGCGACGAGTACACGGGCCTCAAGCAGATCCTTCTCCCGATCCTGAAGGCCTTCCTGGATCGCCTCCCCATGACGCTTCAGGGCGACCAGTTCGGAATTTAAAAGGACGTCCTCCGCACCCTTTTCCCCAATTTCCCTCTGCAGTTGATCGAGCTTGACCCGAGAAGCTTCCAACTCGGAGGAAAGCTGATCCATATTGTGATTAAGTACGCTCAGTCGCTGCTTTAGGCGCTTCCATTCTTCGCCGTATCTCTCAAGGTCTTTCTTCTTTCCGGTTATCTCCAATTCCAGGCGGTGTTGAGCGGACCTGGCCGTCCTTATCTCCTCCTGCCAGTTTTCCATGGCCCGGGCGACCTTTTTCCTTTCCGCCGATATGTCTTCGATTTCCTGGTCAATAACCTTCAAACCCTCTTCGAGTTCGGATATTTCCCGCCGGTTTCTCAGAATGCTGCCCTGGTTGTTTCCGGAAAAACCGCCGGTGAGAACGCCATGAGGACTGACAATATCCCCCTCCCGGGTAACGAAGGTGTACTCGTTCCCGTTTTGTTTCCAGAGGGCCAGGCCGCTCTCCAGGCTGCCGATGATAAAGACATCGCCCAGGAGCTGGGCGCCAAGCTGCCGGAAGTCCGCCTGAAACCCGACCACATCCAGAAGCCTTACCGCGTCCGGGAATCCCTTATCCGCCGGGGAATCAGCGACCTGGTCCTTGGATTCCAGGGTGACAAAACTTCCCCGGCCCGCCCCGTTACTTTTAAGGTAGCTGATCGCCTGCAAGGCATCCTGGTGGCTGTTCACGGCGACATACTGGAGCTTCTCGCCCAGGGCGATCTCCACCGCGGTTTCATATTCCTTCGGCACCTCCATAAAGTCCGCCATCAGGCCCAGGGGCGAGAAACCATTGAGTTTTCCTCTCTCACCCTCCTGGCGGAACATCATGATCGATCTGGCCCCTTCATTAAGAAAGGCATACCGGTCGCGAAACTCCTTCTGCGACTGGAAACGGGCGGACTTCCTGCCTTTATCTACCTTCAGCTCCGCGAGGCGTTCATCCAGCTCTCTTGCCTCATCAGCGGCAAGTTCCCCTGCCTCCGAGGCGAGAAGTTTTCTCTCCCCGATCTCCTCCAGTTCGCGACTGTCCTCTTCGAGCCCTGTTTTCAGCTCTGTGAGGCGCTCCTCCAGTTCGATCAGGCGTTTTTTCTGTTCCCCGTCCTCCCGCGCCTGCGTCTCGCGCCGCCTGCGCATATCTTCTCCGGCCTTTTCCAGACCCGCAGCCATATTGCCCAGTTTGGCCTTTTCTGTCGCGGCGCTGTAGCATTTGATCCGCTTTTCTTCGATCCCCCGCTGGACCTCCGTCGCCTCCACGCGCGCCTCGGCAATCTGACGCTCCCGCTCCTGGACGGCGATTTTCAACTCACTGATCCGTTCCTCGCCGCCGGCGATCAGCGCCGCGAGCCCCGTGGCCTCTTCGGCGATTTTCTGCTCCCGCTGGGCGATCCCCTCCTGTTCCTCCCGATCTCCGCCCTCCCTGGCGGCAAGCTCGGCAACCTTATTACGGGCAAACGCAATCCCCTGTTCTTTGATATTCAAGGTGTTTTTCAGACCGAAAAGTCGTTCCTGTGCCCGGAAGATCTCCTGTTCCTCTTCCTGGGCCATCAGCCTTGTATCTTCCTGGGAAGACTCCAGGACCTGGAGCTGCAGCTGGGCTTTGTACTCCTCCTGTTTCAGGGAGGCGATAGCATCGGCCAGACCTTCCCGGCGGGAGGCGAGGTCATGATAGGTGCGCCAGGCCAGGAGTAATTCCCCCTTCTTGATCTCCAGGCGCAGTTCCTTGAACTGTTTGGCCCTTTTGGCCTGTTTGGCCGTGGAATTAAGGCTGGTTTTCACTTCCCTGATGATATCGTTCAGGCGAACCATGTTCTGCCTGGTGGCTTCCAGTTTGCGGACGGCGCTTTCCCGGCGTCCCTTGTACTTGGAAATCCCCGCCGCCTCTTCGATGTAAAGTCTCAGGTCCTCCGGTTTGGCCTCCACGAGCAGGGTTACGCTGTTCTGCTCCACCAGGGAATAGGACCTGGCGCCCACCCCGGTACCCATAAAGAATTCCCGGACGTCCAAATGACGGCACCGGACCTTGTTCAAAAAATAATCGCTTTCCCCCCCGCGGTACAGTCGCCTGGTTACCATCACCTCGACGCAGTCGGCGTAAGCGCCGGGGAAGGGCTGCTCGCCTCGCGAAAGGATCAGAGAGACCTCTGCCATCCCCACGGGCGCTGCGTCCTCCGAGCCATTGAAGATCACATCATCCATGGCCTTGCCGCGAAGACTCCTGATCCGGTTTTCTCCCATGGCGAAGCGAACGGCATCCACAATATTGCTCTTGCCGCACCCGTTTGGCCCCACCACGGCGCTGATCCCTTCAGAAAAATCAAGGGCCGCCCGGTCCCGGAAGGACTTAAAACCCGCTATCTCCAGTCTCTTTAATCGCATCTTGGCCTGTACTCTGGTTGAACTTTGGCGAACAATAACAGACGGCTTCGTAAAAAGTCCGGTATTCCGGGGACACGTTCCGATCCCTTCGGGCTTCCGGAACAAGCCCCCTCCCCCGACGCCTCATCCCTCGTGATTTGCGCACCTTGCCTGCGGCCTTTTTACAAAGCCGTCTTAAATTAAAGGCTTTTGCGACTTTTACATGTTCGTCATAGCAGATCGCCCACCTCGTGTAAAGG
>JAXMLI010000156.1:0-5615 GCA_034368785.1 Smithellaceae bacterium
CCTCCGGCAAGGCATGCTTTAAGGCATTCGTGACGAGTTCATTGATAATAAGACCGCATGGTATGGCTGTGTCCAGGGGAAGCTTAACATCTTCGGCATTTATTAACAAAGAAATTGCTTCCGGGTTTGCATTGTAGGAGCGGAACAACTGCCTGGCCATCTCCCGGACATATTCGCCAAAGTTTATCTCGGCAAGGTTTTCCGATTTGTACAGCATGGAATGAACGGCGGCCATCGCCCTGATGCGATCCTGGCTTTCCCGGAAGATTTCTTCCACCCTTCCATCCCCGCTGTACTTGGCGCTCAACCTGAGCAGACTGGTAATGATTTGCAGATTGTTCTTTACTCGATGATGTATTTCCTTCAGAAACAACGCCTTTTCCCTGCTGGAACGAATCAATTGCGTTGTTTGCTGCTGCCGGGAAAGCGCGATGCCGATGCTCGAACCCAGACCCTCAAAGAAATGGATCATTTCCAAAGTAAACCGATTGCGCCGGCGGTCGTTCAGCTGCAAAAGCCCGATGATCTCGTCGCCGGAGCGTAGCGGGATCATCGCCACGGATTCATATCCTTCGGCGTTGCAGCGGTTGCGGGTGTGCCCCTGGCGATCCTCCTCCGTCGTCGATGCGAGCAGATCCGTGGTGCTGTTGGTCCAGAAACTGCCGTTCCCGGTAAAAAAGGGCAACGCCGCGTCGGTCCGGCGACAGATGATGTTTCCGCACATGCACGAAAGCACCGGGTTTCCCTGTCCGTCGCGCAGGATATTTCCCTCCCCGTCGTACACGCAGAGATATCGCTCGGCCTCCACGAAATGATCGGGGAAACCGGCGGTGTGAAAATAGGGAAAATCATCTCCCGCCCCGAGGCGGATGCCTACCGCTTCAAGGCCCTGGCTCTCCTTGACCAGAAGCAGGATAGCGTGAATCGCGTCTGTTTCACTCTCTGGATTGTTCAGAAGACTCAGAACCTGACGCGCGAGCGACACCCGGTCCACCGCCTGCTTGCGGAGGGTGATGTCCCGGTTGGTTCCCTGTCGTCCGATATATTCGCCTTCGGCGGTGTAAACTGGTGCGCAGGAATGGCTAATCCAGCGTGTTTCTCCGGCCTTGGTAATAATGCCGAATTCCATGTTGTGAAATTCTTTCTCTCCGAGAATTCCCTCGAAGTGGCAATCGCCAATATCCCGATAGTCCGGGTGCAATATTTCCTGCAGCAGGCGCGGATTCCCGGTAAAATCGTCCGGCGAATATCCGGTTACCCTTTCACTTGACGGTGACGTGTAAAGCACTGCGCCGTCCGGCGCTCTCAGGTAAATCCAGTCATGGGCATTATCCGCAATCAGCCGGTACTTTTTTTCGCTTTCGCACAGCGCCTCCTCCGCCCGCCTGCGCTCGGTGACGTCATGGGCCACGGCGTAGATCAGCTGCTCATCAACAGAGCTTACGGCATTCCACCTCAGCCAGCGGCATGAACCATCCTTGCAGAGGTAGCGATTCTCAAAGGCAACCAGGTCTTGCCCGGCGTTCAGTCGCGCCGTTGCTTCTATTGTGGCCTGACGGTCGTCGGGATGGACCAGGTCGAGGAATGGCCGGGCTTGAAGTTCATCCACGGTAAATCCCAAGGTTCGTTCCCATGCGGGGTTGAGCATCTTGAAGTAACCGTCGAAACCGACCAGGCATAACAGATCCGGCGACAGGTGGAAGAAATTCTCGGCGCGGCGGCGCAACGTAGTCTGTTCAGCTTGCAGCGCCTCGGCCATGCCGTCGAAGACCTGCGCCAGCTCGCCGATTTCGTCACGACGCGAGATCTTCACGCGACAGGTAAGGTCGCCCGCGGCCAGCGCACGGGCGGCGTCCCGTAAGGCCAGGAGAGGACGGGTTACCCGCTGCGCCAGCCAGCCGCCCGTCAGGGCCATCAGCAAAATCGCGAGCGATCCCAGCAGCAGGACCTTCCTGGTCAAAGCGTCCAGCGCCGCAAAGGCCGACTGGTGCGGCTCGGTAATGAGAATGCCCCAGGGCGATCCGGGGACGGGCTCAAAGACTTTCAAGACCCTTTCCCCGGCGCTGTCGATGGTTTCCAGCGCCCCCCGCTCTGCGCCCAGCAGGCGACGGACGGTTTCATTTCGTTCTGCGAGGGCCGTCATAATGCGCCTCTGGTCAATGTGCGCCAGGATGATTCCCCCCTGCCGGAAGTCAATGAGTGCAGTGTGCGCCTGCGTATGGACCTGCGTTGTGGCAATGGCGTCCGACAGGGCGGCAAGGGAGATGCCCGCGACCAGAACCCCCTGCAGGTTCCCCTGCCCGTCGAAAATGGGGACGCCGTAGGGGGCGTTGGGACGTCCCGTCGCCCGCGAGAGGACCGGGACCCCCAGGTAGGGCTTGCCCGTGGTCTTCGCCTGCTGGAACCAGTCGCGGTCGGCGGAGCTTTTCCCGATGTGAAGGGGGTTGGCGACGCCGCTCACCCGCGCGATACCCTCTGTATCGAAGATGCTGACGGCGTCGAAGCGGGGGTTTAGCCGCAGAAAACGCACCAGTTCGGGGCGAACTTCGGCAAAGGAACGATTTGCTGCCGCGCGCACGATCAGGGGTCGAGTGGCCAGTTCCAGGGCATTGGCCCGGGCCTGGCTGACGTACTGGGCGGCGAACTGCGCGGCAATATCTGCGGCGTTGAGATTGCCGGCAATAATCCGCTCGCGCAACGCGTCGCGGCTCTTGATGAGGACCATCGCGCCAACCGCAATACCGACAATCAACGTCGCCGTCATTACCAAAAGGATCAATTTCGATGCCAAGCCAAAACGGAATTGCCGGCGTCCGGGTTCGTCTGCTTTCAAGGTCATTTCCTCCTGCGAATATCTGATTGGGAAGCCGCGGATCCCTTTCTTTATCGAGTTATTTTCAAGATGGAATGGCCATTTTGCAGGGCCTTATCCCTCCCCTTCGAAGGGGAGGGCCGGGGCGGGGATGGTTGTTGTTTTACTCCCGCGAATCCCTCCCGCGCATCTTGAGAAACTGACTCGGCGCCTGATCCTGGTAGGTTTCCTTGATCGAAAGGATTTCCTCTTCCACGGCGAAAAAGGCGTCCACCACCGCCGGGTCGAAATGGCCGCCCCGGCCCTCTTGGATGATCGCGAAGGATTTTTCCAGGGGAAATGGCTCCTTATAGGGCCGACAGGAGGTCAGGGCATCGAAAACGTCCGCCACGGCCGTGATGCGTCCCGCCAGGGGAATGGCCGCCTCCCTGAGGCCGCGGGGATAACCGCTGCCGTCCCACTTTTCATGGTGGGTCAGGGCGATAATCTCGGCGAGTTTGATAAACCCGGAATCCGATCCGCCCAGAATGTTTCCCCCGATGGTGGTGTGTTGCTTCATAATTTCCCATTCCTTCGGGTCCAGTTTTGCCGGTTTCAAGAGAATCCAGTCGGGAATGCCGATCTTTCCAGCGTCATGCATGGGGGAGGCATAGAGTATTCTTTCCACCGTCTCTTTGTTCAGTCCCATTTGACGGGCGACGGCGGCCGAATAGTTGCTCATGCGTTTGATATGGGCGCCCGTATCCTCGTCTTTATACTCCGCGGCGCGGGACAGGCGGTAGATCGTATCAAGAGAGGCCGTTTTAATCTTCTCGAAGGCTTTCTTCAGTTCCTCCGTCCTTTTGGCAACCTCCGTCTCCAGTTCCTTCTGATAATCCCGCATATGGTCGTTATAAGCCTTAACCTGCATTAAAGAACGGACCCTGGCCCGCAATTCGGTCTTATCCACCGGCTTACTTAAAAAATCGTCCGCCCCGGCCTCCAGAGCCCTGATCCTTGTTTCCACATCTTGCAGCGCCGTGACCATAACAATCGGGATGATCCTGGTTTCCTCGTTTTCTTTCAGTTGTCTGGCCACTTCAAAGCCGCTTATCCCCGTCATCATGACATCAAGGAGGATGACATCCGGAGGCGTTTCCCGAACCTTCCGGAGGGCTTCTTCCCCATCGACGGCCAGAATTACCTCATAATTCAAGGGAAGCAACATTGCTTCCATCAACCGGCGATTCCAGTCTTCATCATCTACTACAAGAATTTTCGGGTTCATGGTTGCTCCAATTCATAGAAGGTTATGGGTGAACTTATCCCCTATTTTATGATGGAAGCCAACTGACCTACCGGCAGGGCTTTTACCCCGCTCTTCAAAGCCGTGGTCCGGAAGTTTTCCTTACTTTCACGATGGACAAAACGGAGCGTGACCATCCATAAGAACGATTGGTATCACAAAGACAAACCTGCTGCCCTGCCCTTCCCCCTCGCTCTCCACCCATATTCTGCCGCCATGGAGTTCTACGAAACCCTTCGTAATGGGCAAGCCCAAGCCGGTGCCGGGGGTTTTATCCTGCAGGCCGCCGTAACTACGAGGGCACGGTAAATAAGATAGTAGGAGGCAATTTTACCGAAATGCCCCACCAGGTTGGACAAGCCATAATTGCTGACATAGAAGGTGAAGGATATTTCGGTAATAATCTTTAAGATGACGGACCAAAAGAGCAGGGGGTAAAGGACCTTGCCGATCTGCTCCCGCCGCCGCGAGATGAGTATCAAAGTAAGGATAAAAAGCAGCGAAATGATGTATTCACTGATGATCTTGAACGACGTCTGGCCCTCCCCGGCGATGAAGCAGACCGGGAAAACCTTCCAGAAAAATATGGAAATCAGCAACAGGGTCGTCACGAGGAAATAAGCCAGGAAGATCCAAAGAGACCTGACTTTTCCCTCACCGTGAAAGAAGAGACTGAAGGCCAGCACAAAGGTAAGACCCTCGACGTAACGGGCGGCGATCCACAACTGATTCGCATAGAAATCATAGTCCTTGAAGACGCCCATGCCCGGAAACCCCATGGTATGGACGATATCCAGGACGCCGATGAAGAGATAGCCGATGCCGATGATTAACAGGTAGGTGCTTCTGATGTAGCTCAGGGAATTCCAGGAGATCGCAAAGATCGTGAAGGCAATGGCAACACTGGTTAATTCCACAAAGGTATGGAACAGGAGGTAGTTGTAGAAACTGGAAGCAAAGAGGAAGATAAAAACCCCGAGCCCCACGACGGCGATGACGGCTTTTCCTTTCGTATCATTCTTTTCCATCTTATCACCTCAGTATTTTCTTCAACTTTCCCAGCAGTTCCCCGATGTTATATGGTTTCGAGAGGTAGTCGCCGCAGCCGGCCTGAATGGCCGGCCCTCCATTCTGATCCATGCCCCGAAGTTCTGTATCCTATCCCTGATTACGGCAAACGGGGGCCTCTATGGGCAGGAGCACGTAAAACCGGCTTCCCTTCTCCAAGCCTTCACTTTCGACCCGGATTTGACCCCCGTGGAGCGCGACAAACTCTTTCGTCAGAGCAAGGCCTAGTCCGGTACCCGGCGTCTTGTCTGTCAGACCACCCTTGACCTGCATGAAGGGAGCGAAGATCAGTTCCCGGTCATCCGCGCTGATCCCGATACCCGAATCTTCTACGCTTATTTCGATGAAAGCAGGGACCGGGGGACGGGGATCAGGGGTCAGTTGCCGAACCCCGGTCCCCGATCCCTGACCCCTGCCCTCCCCCTCAACTAACCGCGCCTGCACGGTAAT
>JAXMLI010000157.1:0-4486 GCA_034368785.1 Smithellaceae bacterium
GCGCAACGCCGCAACGGGAATTTTTACGAAGCCGTCACTCCCTGGTTTTCAATACCTCAACAAGATCAAGATGATCAAGCTTATGGCGCACAATCAACCCGGATACGGAGGCCGACGCGAGAACCACCGCTGCCGCAAGAGAATATGTCTTTAGCTCGATAACCAGCGGCACCCGGTAAAGATCGGATACCAGGGCTTGTGCGATATAGGCGCAAAGCCAATATCCGATAAAAAATCCCAGGGGAATGGCAAGAAGGGTAATCAGCCCCAGTTCACCCAGGAGAATATACGATATCTCACCCCGGGTGTAACCCAGCACCCTGAGGCTGGAGAGTTCCCGGCTGCGTTCCGACAAGGCAATTCTTGCGCTATTATAGACCACGCCAAAGGCGATGGAGCAGGCCATCAGGGTCGCAATAAATGTAAAAAAAAGCATGGCCTTGGCTTGCACATCATGAAAATTGCGGATTTCCGCCCGTCTAAGCGTTGTTCCGGAAACACGGGGCATATTAACAAAACCCCGATAGAGTTCCTCGGCGTACGTTGGATCCGTAACCAGATAAGCGCCGGAGATGGTCTCGCCCTCCCTTAGCAAATCGTTGAGCGCCGTTAAATCCATGTATCCCATCACCCCCAGATACTGCTTGACCAGGGCAATGACCGGCACTTGACGAATCGGCTTTGATCCTTCGAGAACCTCAATAGTCAGCAGGTCACCGACCTTAACCCCGAGAATATCGCCCAGATGATCGGTCAACATGATCCCGGCGGGCGGTGGCGGAATGGTCAAAAGATTTGTGTCCAATAATAATTGCAACCGGCTCTCGGGTTCTATCCCGTTGATCATCGTTTTATAACTGCGGTGGCCGAACTTGAATCTGGCCTGGACCGTGCGGAAGGCCTCGGCGTGATGGACACCCGGGAGTCCTTTGAGTTCATATATGGCCCGGCGAGACGTGGCTTCGGCAAGGGCCACCTTCATGTCTTCCTTCTGGGAAAGGACAAACTGGACGTTGATGATAAAGGCGATAGAATCCTTAAAAAAGCCGCTGGAGATCATCGTGGCGCAGGCGACGGCGATGCCGGTAATGGAAAGGAAGGTTCGGACGGGCCGGCGCTCCAGATTACGGGCGATAATCCTCGAGGGCTGTGAAAGCCAGCGGCCCAGGCCGATTTTTTCCATCAGCGTTACCCTGTACCGGGCCGGCGGTTCGGGCCGCATGGCCTCGGCGGGGGGCTGTTTGGCGGCCCTCCAGAGGGAATGCAGGGTGCCTGCCAGGGCTGCGGAGATGCTTATCAGGGCGGCGGCAATGATTACCCAGGGATGCAAGGTATAAAGGAGGAACGGGAAGCGATAAATCTCCAGATAAATGCCGCTCAACATTTTTCCGAACCAGATGCCCACGGCGACGCCGCCCGCGAGGCCGGCAGAGATGATCAAGACAACCAGCTTCGTAAAATGGATGCCCACCGCGAGATTGCCATAGCCGAAGGCCTTGAGGGCGGCGATCTGTTCGCGCTGGGTATTTATGGTCCTGCCCATGACCACATTCAACAAAAAGGCGGCAACCAGGATGAAAATGGTGGGAAATATCTTCGAACTCGTCTGGAGCTGCCGGAATTCCTCACTCAGGAGACGATGAGATATCTGATCCTCCCGGGCGTAGGCGCCGAAACCGCCGTATCGCTCGAGCATATTGTCGAGATCAGCGAGGACATCCCTTAATTTCGCATCCGGATACAGGCTAAGCACGGCGTTGTTAAACGCCCCGTCCATATCATAGGATTTACTGAGGGCCTTACGACCCATCCAGAGGATGCCATAGCGCGTGAAATCGGGACTCATGGCCTCCGGGCGCATGATCAGGACAAATTCCGGAGAGAGGGCCGTGCCGGTAATCGTCAGGGTCTTCCACTTGCCATTGATGATCGCCGCGAAGCGATCCCCCGGCTTGAAACCATGGGCCAGGGCAAAGCCCTCATTGATCACCACCTCGTCATCCTTCAGGGGATCGACAGGCCGGCCATTTCGGAGATGAAGACGATTCATGAGAGGCTCGCCGTCATCGGGAAGGGAAATGATCCTCGCGGTAACCGGTTCAGAAAACCCGCCGATGTCCAGTTTAACCTGGGCAGAAACGCGAGTTTCCACCTGGTTAACGCCGGGAATATCTTTTATCTTGTCCTTAAGATGTTCCGGCGCCCGCTTCAAGTGGACAAAGACATCGGCAAAATTGTAGTCCCGATAAAACCTGTCCCTGGTGAGGGACAGGGAATCCGTGGTAGTGAGGAACATGATAAAGGTGCCCACTCCGCTCATCACCACCAGGGTAATGGCAAAGACCTGACCTTTCATGCGCCACAGATCTCGCCAGAGTTTTCGGTTGATGGCCTTCATCGGCTTACCATTGATGGACTCGTAAAAAGTCGAAAAATTGACCGCACGACGGCTTCGTAAAAAGTTCGCAGGCAAGGCGCGCAAATCCTGAGGAATGAGGCGTACTTTAAACGTACGCCGCAGTGACGAAGGATGCGGCGTAACGCAGCATCCGGACTTTTTACGAAGCCGTCACCATTGTAATTCGGCAGGTGATTTTTTGATTGTATTCACCGTCACTTCCGCAATCCTGCCGTTACGGAGATGGATCACCCGGTCGGCCATGCCGGCAATATCCGCGTTATGGGTAATAATCGCCGTCGCCGTGCCCAGCTCGCGATTTATTCGTGCCAGGGCCTCCAGCACCACGATTCCCGTTTTGAAATCAAGCGCCCCGGTGGGTTCGTCACAGAGCAGCACAGCGGGGTTCTTGGAAATGGCCCTCGCGATGGCCACACGCTGCTGCTCGCCGCCGGAGAGCTGGGCGGGAAAATGATCAAGCCGCTCCGTCAGTCCGACCAGCGCCAGGGCCTCTTCCGGAATCATGGGATTTCTCGCGATCTCCGTCACAATCTCCACATTCTCCCTGGCCGTGAGGCTGGGAATAAGGTTATAAAACTGAAAGACAAATCCCACATGGAAACGGCGATATTCTGTGAGTTCCTGCTCATTGGCCTGGGTCAGGTTTTTACCCCGGTAGGAGACATAGCCGCCGCTTGCCGTATCGAGGCCGCCGAGGATATTTAACAGGGTGGATTTCCCGCTTCCCGAAGGTCCCAGAAACACCACCAGTTCACCGGCGTAAAGTTCCAGATTCACCCCCCGGAGGGCATGGACCTCGATTTCCCCCATCGTATATGTTTTCGTGAGGTCCCGGACCTGAAAAACGACCGCCGGGGAATTGCTCGGCAGTCCTTTCTTTTTTCTTTCGATCATTTCCTCGGCGCTCTCTGTGGGAGAAAAAACTGGATCAGTTCTATTGTTACACGGTCTAGATTGACAGCGCGGCATAAAGGCCCCATTCCTTATTCCTTCATGATGGAGTTTGTATAATATGGGTCTGAATTTTGGACTTTTTACGAGGGCGTCGAAATTAAGCCGTCAGTTTTCAGTATTAAAGCCTTTTCCTGAAAACTGACGGCTGATTTTCTGCTCTACTCCTCTGATGTTCTACTGCACGGCTGCGTTACACCTTAAACTGCCCTACAATGTCCGAAAGTTTTGTTGCAAGCCTTGCTAAATCAGAGGATGACCGGGCAATCTGTTCGGAGGAAGAGGATGTCTCCTTTGAGACAGTTGCAATCGTCTCTATATCGCCGCTTATCTCCTCGGAAACCGTTGACATTTCCTCTGTTGCAGAGGCTATCTGCTGAACCATTGATTGAAGTCCTTCAACACTCGTTACGATCTTGTTCAATGCCTCGCCCGCCTTTGTGGAATACTCCACCCCGACTTTCACCCTCGCTGTTCCTTTATTCATAGAGACTACTGCACTTTCAACCTCATCCTGGATTGCCTTTATCATTCCGCCTATCTCTGATGTTGCCTTTGCTGTCCTCTCTGCAAGCTTTCTAACCTCATCCGCAACCACAGCAAATCCTCTCCCCTGTTCCCCTGCACGGGCGGCCTCTATGGCGGCATTTAAGGCCAGGAGGTTTGTCTGGTCTGCTATGTCACTGATAACGCTGGCTATCTCTCCTATCTGTTTTGAGCGCTTACCAAGCGAGCTTACCATCTGCGCTGAATCTTTTACCGTGTCTGCTATTGCCTTTACTTCATCCACAGACCCCTGGACAACTTCTCCTCCATCTCTGGCTGTTTTTGCAGTATCAGCGGCAGCAGACGATATACTTGAGGCATTCTTTGCTATATCCATAACTGTCTGCGACATCTCTGATGACGATGCGGCTATCTGGGATGCCCTCCCTGATTGTTCTGCCACACCTCTGGACATCTGCTCCGAGGAGGCACTTAACTCTTCGCTTGCTGATGCCAGAGTATGTGATGCTGACTTAACCTCTGTAAGCACTGATTTGAGCTTTCCGACCATTGTCTTAATAGCGGAAACCAATTGCCCGATCTCATCTGTAGAAAATATTTCCACATGCT
>JAXMLI010000158.1:0-5246 GCA_034368785.1 Smithellaceae bacterium
CCAGGGCTGGTATCTTTCTCTCCCAGCTTCTGTATATAGGACATATAATATGAAAACCGCCGCGTGACTTCTTACGAGGGCGTCATAATTGATGAACTCGTAAAAAGTCGCAAAAGCCTTGCATTTAGGACGGCTTTGTAAAAAGGCAGCAGGCAAGGCGCGCAAATCCCGAGGAATGAGGCGTACTTAGAGTACGACGCAGTGACGAGGGATGCAGCGCAACGCAGCATCCGGACTTTTTACGAAGTCGTCATAATTGATGGTGCGGTAAGGGAAAACAATGATCGGTCATTATCGGGCCTTGACCCCGGGGGGAATCATCCGGGTCATCATCTCCCTGGCAGGTCTTTATGTCGGGGTGGTGGTTATTTCCCTCCTGGTGGGTACGGCGGACCTATTCCTTTGGGACAAGTTTGGAGAACTCGCCCGAGGGGGAAGAACCCTGGAAGATTTCTTCACCCCCGAGGAGGCATTGATTGTTTTTTCCATCCGTCTCCCCAGGATCATCTTTGCCGGGATCGTCGGGGCGTCCCTGTCGCTCGCGGGGGTTGTATTCCAGGGATTGTTGCGCAATCCCCTGGCCGACCCGTTCATTCTGGGCGTATCAGGCGGGGCGGCCGTGGGGGCAATTACCGGCATTCTCCTTGGTGTCGGCGCCTTCAGCCTGGGCATTACCGGCACGGCCTTCCTCGGCGCCATGCTGGCGGTATTTGTCGTGTACGCCATTGCCGGCGCGGAGAAGACCATCTCCCCCCACACCCTGCTTTTAACCGGGGTGATGATCAATGCCTTTTTCTCCGCCCTTATCATGTTCATCATCTCCGTAAGCCCAAGCTCCCACCTTCAGCACGCCCTCTTCTGGCTGATGGGCGATCTCGGCCTCGCCTCAAAGAAGGAAATTTTTACCCTGGGCGCCTTCCTCGCAGGCGGCGGGGCGCTGATATACTATGATGCCCGGGCTTTGAACCTGATTACCACCGGAGAGGAAACGGCCCGGCACCTGGGGGTCGAGGTGGGGGCGATCCAGAAGCGGCTTTTAATCGCCTCTTCCCTCGTGGTGGCCGTGGCGGTTTCCCTCAGTGGCATCATCGGTTTTGTGGGGCTTATGATCCCCCATATCGCGAGGATGATCTTCGGCGCCGATCATCGCCTCCTCCTGCCTGCCTCCGCCCTCCTGGGGGCCTCGTTTCTCGCCGCGGCGGACACCATCGCCAGGACCGTCATGGCGCCGGTCGAACTCCCCCCCGGCGTGATTACCGCCCTCGCCGGGGCGCCCTATTTCATTTACCTGATGAAAAGGAAGGTGGTCTGATGGTCCCCATCAAGGTCGAGGGAGTGGGGCATCGCTATACCGATCATTGGGTCCTCCGGGAGGTGTCGTTTCAGCTGAAACCTCAGGAGATCTTCGCGATCATCGGTCCCAACGGCTCGGGAAAAACCACCCTGCTCCGGACCCTGGACGGAATCATCCCCGCGCTGGAGGGCCGTGTGCTGATCGAGGGCGAGGATATCCGCCGGATAAAGAGGCGGGAACTGGCGAAGCTCATCGCGGTGGTCCCTCAGGAAACCCCGCTTATCTTCCCCTTTCGCGCCGCGGAGCTGGTACTCATGGGCCGTACGCCCCACCTGGGCCGGATGGAATTCGAAAGCCCGAAGGACATGGAAATCGTGCGGGAGGCCATGGAGATGACCGATACCTGGCAGTTTGCCCGCCGGATGATCCAGAGCCTGAGCGGCGGAGAGCGGCAGCGGGTGTGGATCGCCCGGGCGCTGGCCCAGCGGACGGGCATCATCCTGCTCGATGAATCGACCGCCTTCCTGGATATCGGACATCAGGCGGCCTTTTTTGAACTCCTGCACAAATTGAACAAAAGCCAAGGAATGACGGTCGTCTTCGTCACCCATGATATCAATCTGGCCGCCCAGTACGGGGACCGGGTCATGCTGCTCAATAATGGCCGGATCTTTGGCATTGGAACGCCCGAGGAAGTGATTACCGAAAAAAACATAAGGGAGGTGTATAAGACAGAGGCACTGATCGACCGAAACCCGGTGACAGCGAAACCAAGAATGACCTTACTGACCGTTCGTCCCGACAAGGAAGCCGGTTAAAGACCGGCGCTGCCCCGCAACTGTACGCGGCGCCACTCCGTAGAGGATCTCCCAAAGATCTGATCGACGGGAAGGGCCGCAAGCCAGGAGACTTGAGGGAGGAACCAAAACCTGAGCTACCCCGCGGGGGGTAAAAGGAGAACCATCATGAAAGATTCGTTTTTAGTCAGGATGCAAAGAAATATGAAAAGTCTGATAGGTCAAGCATCCTGCTTGACCGGGCAAGCAAGATGCCTGCCCTATTTTCAGGTAAAAAAAGGCCTAGGGTTAAAGATTTTTGCCGTATTATCTACCTTCCTCTCCTTATCTTACAGCACCGTCCCGGCATTCGGGCAGACGCCTAAAGAGGCGGCGGCCACCCTGGAAGAGATCGTTGTGACCGCTACTCGTGACCGGGAGGAAGTTCGCCAGGTGCCGGCCAACGTTTCCGTCATCACGGCCCGGCAGATTGAACAGTCGGGCGCGACGACCATTGTAGAGGTCCTGGATAAGCTGGAAAGCATTCAGTTCCGCGATTACAGCGGCAATTCCTCACAATCGGTCATAGACATGCGCGGCTTCGGCGGGGACAATCCCTTTGGAAAGACCCTGATCATGCTGGACGGCAGGCGGTTGAACCGGCCCGACATGTCTTCCATCAACTGGCTGCAGATTCCCTTGAACAACATTGAAAGGATCGAGGTCGTCCGTGGCGCGAGCAGCGTCCTTTACGGCGATGCGGCCATCGGCGGCGTCATCAACATTATCACCAGGAAAGGCGAGGGCAAACCGAAATTCAATGCCTCCGTCATTGCGGGAAGCTATGGTCTCCATAATGAACGAGCGGGTGTAACCGGCGCTGCGGATAAATGGACCTACGCTGTGACCGGGGAAAACAATTTCAACTTCGGTTACCGGGATAGATCAAAATCATCATCACAGGGCGGGGGCCTGGAAGTGGGATATGAAGGGAGCGAGCTATTCAATGCTTCTTTAGGTCTTTCCTTCAATAAAACGGACTATCAAATGCCGGGCGCCCTTACCAAGGCCCAGATGGAACAGAACAGGCGGCAATACCAGCCCGATACGCCGGCAAACTGGGCCAGTGCGGCACCCGATGATGACGGCGCGGATAAACACACCAACCTGAATCTGGGCCTCCGGTCTTTTTTAGGCGCCGCCGGGGAGTTCGATATCAATTTTCTCTATGGCAAGAAGGATCTTCAGACGAATATGCCCTCCCGGTTCTCCCACTCCGATACCAATATGGACACCTACGGCATTACTCCCAAATACATTCTGGCAAAGGAAATCTTCGGCTTCAAGAACAAGCTGATAATGGGGCTGGATTATTATCATGAGCCCTACAAGAAGGATTTCTTCAGCAGCCGGGAGAGAAGGACAAAAACCAGTTGGGCGGAATTGACCAGGGATAGTCTTGGTTTCTATCTCCGGGATGAATTCAGTCTCTTGAAAACGCTTATTCTCAATGCCGGGTACCGATCAGAGCGGGTTAAGATCAAGGGATCAAGCACAGATATAGCAACTCCGGCTAATAGTTTCACGGACCGCGAAAAGACCTACACCGCCGAGGCCTATGAAGCAGGCCTGACCTGGCTCGTGGGCAGGAAATCGAAAATATTCGCTAAAGTTTCCTCGGTCTATCGCATCCCTTTTCTTGATGAGGTGGCTTCTTATCACGGCTTCGGCGGTGGTTTTTTGACGAGCCTGGAAAAAGAGAAGGGCGTCAGTATGGAAGCGGGAACGGAATTCTATCCGCTGGAAAACCTGAAAATAGGATTGACTCTGTTCCGGACGGATATGGAAGACGAAATCTCCTGGTTCGCTACCGGACAATCCACCGGTTATAATAAAAATCAAGATAAGACGCGCCATGATGGCGCGGAGGTTTCCCTGTCCTATCTCTGGGAAAAACGGGCCAGGCTCTACGGGAATTACACCTACCATCTGGCCACCTTCGAAAACGGCGCCAACATGAAAAAGGAAATGCCTCTGGTGCCGAACCGCATGGCAAATGCCGGTATGGAGATTTATCTGCCCGCCAATTTGACCCTTCGTCCCGAGGTTCGGTATGTAGGCGATTCCTTCCTGTCCGGTGATAACGACAACAATACGGAGAAACTGGAGGCTTATACCCTCTACAATCTCTATCTTTCCTACCGACCTCCGGCGGGAAAAATCGGCCTGACGGCCTTCATCGGGGTGGAAAACCTGACCGATGTGAAATATTCGACCTTCGGCTCGGATAATGTCTCCTGGCCCACGCCGGGGATCAATACTTACTACCCCATGCCGGGGATCGCCTTCAAGGGGGGACTTTCCTTTGAATTTTAGGACAGCGCTTTAAGTGCCGATTCTTCCTGCTGTCCCTCGGCTGAAACGCCGGGGGTAGTTCAGCGAAGGGGGAACTCGCCGTTATTGGTTTATCCCTTCCGACAGGCATAAAAAAGCCCTCTCTGTTGCAAGCAATAGGTGCGACAGAGAGGGCTTTGGGTACGGTTCAAATATGGTTATTTTTTCTCCACCGGATAACCGGCCTTGGTCCATGCCTCGAAGGGGGCGTCCATCTGCACCACGTTCTTGTAGCCCATTTCCATCATGGTCTTGGTCGCCAGCGCCGAGCGGGCGGCGGTGAGGCAGTAAACATAGACCTTGGCGTTCAGATCGGGAATGGCGCCCATCACCCGGAACTCGAGTTTGCCTCTGGAGACATTGATGGCCCCGGGGATATATCCGGCGTCATACTCTTCCTTGTCGCGGACATCCAGAATAATGGCCTTCTCTTTGTTGTCGAGCGCCGCCTTGACGTCCGCGGCCGTCACCCGCTGGATTTCCTCCTTGGCCTTGGCCACCATTTCCCTTACAATCAATGGGGTGCCAGTTGTCTGGGCGAGGGCAACGCCGGCCACAGACAAGACAAACATGACAGATACTATCCAGACTAAACCTCTTTTCATTTTCCTTTACCTCCTGTTATTTTTGGTTTCAGGGACCCTGGATGGGCGCCTTTCAAATTATTTTCACAGATGATTGCTTCCAATTGTCTCAGGTCGAACGGTTTCACCAGATAACCGTTCACCCCGAACCGAATGGCCTTCTCTGCCAAAGCGTCGTCATTATGCACCGTCATCAGC
>JAXMLI010000159.1:0-15758 GCA_034368785.1 Smithellaceae bacterium
GGGGAGGGAGGTTGGGGCTTTGGGACTTCCCTTGAAGGTGTGGGAGCTTGGGGGTTTAGGCCTCCCCTTGAATGGGAGGGAGGTTGGTGCTTTAGGCCTCTCTTTCAATGTTAGGGAGAAGGCCCGGCGATGGCGGGGGGATGCAGCGCAACTAGAGCATCCGGACTTCTTAGGAAGTCGTCAATCCTGATCATTCCCCAATCGGGACTCCGCCCCCTTCAACCCTTAATCTGAGCAGTCATCTTTTTCTTCAATAAAGAGCCCTCTGGTGATGCCGTCCTTGAGGTTCACCAAGCCCTCTTCACAAATCCGGAGATAGGGGATGGCAGCGCCGGTAAGGGTAATGAGGGTCAGGAGGGGATTGGGAAAAGGGATTCCCAGGAGATGTGCCGTTTGTGTGAAGTCGGCAAGGTCCCGTGCCAGGACATCCGTCGGTGCGTCGGAGAGCAGCCCGAACACCGGGTGGGCCACCTCGGCCAGGATTTTCCCCTCCGCGCAGATTACCGAGCCTCCCTGCAATTCATGGATTCTGTTGACGGCGGCGGCCATATCGGCATCATTTACCCCGACAGCGATTATGTCCGACGTGTCCCAAGCGGCGCTGGAGGCCAGGGCGCCCCGCTGAAGCTGAAATCCTCTGATAAAACCGACAAAACACTGACCGGGACGGTGGGTCCGGTCGATGGCGGCCACCTTAAGGATATCCCGGTTCAAGTCCTGTTTAAGCTCGCCGTTTATCGCCGGGAGGCTTGAGCTCAGTTCCCTGGTGACCAGGTCCGTTATCAGCTCTATTACCCTGATCCTGATCTCCGGCAGCGGTTTTTCCAATCGCACCTGAAAATCTTCCGCGGTTAACCGCCGCGGCAGTTGGACGCTCTGACGGCTCTTCCGGGAGAAGGCGTGTTTTCGCGGGGGGACCAGACAGATCCCTTCTTCGGCGACAATCCTGCCGCTGCTGATAACGCAACGGGGTTCGATTTCAGTAAGGTCCGGGATAATTAAGAGATCGGCATACCTGCCCGGGGCAATCCCTCCGATCAGGTGATCAAGGGAAAAATGCTCCGCCACATTCAAAGTGGCCATCTGTACCGCCTGGGCTGGTGGGAAACCGCAGTCAATCGCCTTCTGGACGATGGCCTCCATGTGGCCCCTTGTCAGCAGATCACCCGGGTCGAGGCCGTCTGAAACGAGGACAAGGCGCCTTAAATCGACGGCGGCGTCTTTAATCGGGGCAATGGCCGCCAGATCACGCCTGATGCTGCCCTCCCTGACCATGACATAGAGGCCGAGCCGGAGCCGCTCCCGCACCTCTTCCATGTTGATCGGCTCATGACAGGAGGAGATGCCCGCCGCCACGTAGGCCATCAGTTTTTCTCCCCGGGCGCCCGCTGAGTGACCCTCCAGGAATTTGCCGCGGCGCTCGGTCTGGGAAAAAAGCGGCAGGAAGCGCTCTGGTTCCTGGAAGATTCCCTGCCAATAGGATTCACCCAGGCCGAGGATGTCTTCCCGCCTGAGAATTTTGCGAGGATTTCCGGGCTGATGCCGAGTACTTTTTTGCTGATGGAGACCATGGCCGGTGCGGTGGCGAAGATCTTTATCGGCTGGCGGGAGAAGGACCCAAGCAACTCCAGGACACCCTCATATCCCATGATGGGAAAGGCTTCCATGGTTTCCGTGATGATCGTGGTGGTGCCCCGGGGGATGACGTGTCTTAGGAACTCGTGCGTCTGGTACAGCCAGGCCAGATGGGCATGGCCGTCAATGAGGCCGGGGATGATGGTTCCCCCTTTCGCGTCCAGGAGTTGCGTCCCGTCGCCCCGGGAGCCGACCGGTATCTTCCCCACATAGGCAATTCCTGATCCCTTGATGCCGATGGACAGGCCTTCCAGGAGTTCGCCGGTATAAACATTAAGTATTCTGCCGTTGGTAACGATCATGTCCGCGGCAAGTTGCCCCAGGGCAGTGCGGACCAATGCTTCCGTATTGGCCCCGGGGTGTCTCGCAGACCACTTCGTCGCGGAGGGCAGGGAGGTAAGGGTCGGGTTCATTATCATGCTTATAACCGTCAGGTCTGTTTTCGCCTTTCCTGTTCCCGTATCTCTCTCCGCAGCAGTTTGCCGACCTTGGATTTGGGCAGCATGTCCCGGAACTCGATATAGGAGGGGACCTTGTAAGGGGCGAGTCTTTCCCGGCAAGGGCCAGCAGATCGGCGGCTGCCTTTCCAGAACATGATCTTTTTCCTCATGAACATGATCAAGGGCTCCCTCCAGGATGAACTCCTAAATAAATTGATCAACTTGCTCATCGCGACCATCGAAACCGTCAGGCCAGGCAGAGAATATCCGAGAAAACATAGCGTACAGAAAAGGGGCTTCTATCCCTGCTATAAACCGATTCGTTAAGTCAATGACATTGGGTCCTATTTAACAAAACTGGGCAGGAAAAGGACAACCTGGGGGAAAAACAGCAGGATGAGACAACAGACCCACAGGGCAATCAGGTAAGGCCACACCCCCTTGAAAATCGTCATTACCGGTACATCCTTGGCAATGGCGTACACAACGTAAACATTGGCACCCACAGGTGGTGTCAGCACCCCCATCCCAAGGGCCAGCGTCATAATAACCCCGAACCATGTCCCGTCGAAGCCCAGTTGTATTGCCGCCGGGTAAAAAATGGGTATTGTCAGCAAAATCATAGCCAAAGCGTCGACAAAGCAGCCCATTGCCATGAGGATGAGAAGAATGCCGACCATGATAAGAAGGGGATGCAGAGGAAGTGCCACCACCCAGTTTGCCACAAGCATGGGGAGGCGTGTCAGACCAAGAAACTCCCCGAAGATAGCTGCCCCAGCCACCAGCAACATGACCATGGTCGATGTCCGGACTGTGTCTTTCAGCGAGTCCACAAAGCCCTTCCAGGTGAGCGCCCGCCTGGCCAGCACTACCACCAGCGTGGCAAAACAGCCCACCGAGCCGGCCTCCGTTCCCGTGAATAACCCGCTCAGCAGCCCACCGATCACAGCCACAAAGATGATTATGACCTCGATCCCCCCTTTAGCCAACGCCCACATCCTTTCTTTCCAGGGAAAATACGGACCGGGCGGTGCCTTTTCCGGGTGGCGGGCTACCACCACGTAAGTGGCGGCAATGAAAAGCGCCGCCAGAAGAATGCCGGGCAAAATACCGGCTACGAAAAGCTTAGCCACGCTCTCTGCCGTGATACTGGCATAGACAATGAAGATGACGCTGGGCGGAATCAGCACCCCCAGGATACCCGAGGCCGCGATATTAGCTGTGGCCAGAGAGACATCGTAACCTCGTTTCCTCATCTCGGGTAATGCCAGGGTCGCGAAGGTCGCCGCAGTAGCCGTCGTAGAACCGCAGATAGCGCCGAAAGCGGCGCATGCCATGGTGGTAGCTATGGCCAGGCCACCCTTCAGCCGGCCCACCAGTTTGTATGCGGCGTCGTACAGATGCTCGCTGATGCCGGAGTGGAAGCCGATGAAGCCCATCCAGGTGAAAAGGGGAATAACCACCAGTGCATAGTTGGCAAATGTCCCGTATATAATCGAGGGCGCCATGCCCAGCGCGGCCTCCAAGCCCTTAATGTAGGCAATACCGCCCATGCCCAGCGCCAGCATCACGAAAGCCACCGGCAGGCGCATAAGAAGAAGCACAATCATGATGAAGATGGATATAACACCTACCAACTCACGCTCCATGTCCGTCTCCTTTTCGCAGCACAATCACGGCCTTGATCAAGTACATGACAAGGACCAGGCATGTCAGTCCCAGCGCTGCGCCAATCAAGAACATAAAAGGAGCCCTGGGAATTTGCAGAACCCCCGTCACCCAGCCGTAGCTGAGATTACGCATGGCCATTATGAACACTCCCACGGTGAGCCAGGCCGTAAAGGTGAGAGCAATAATACTGTTAACAAGGTCAAAGAAGGCCTGCGTCCGGGGCCGAAAGCGGTCCACCAGGATATCCACCGAGACATGTCCTTTCACAAACGTAACGTAAGCGATTGACGTGCTCATTATCACCGACGCTATCAGCTCCACAAGCTCGTGGGCGCCGGGAACCGGTTCGTGGAAAAGATTGTACTTGATAACATCAGTCATCACTAGGGCCACACACCCCACAACGGCTACCATGGAAATCCAGGCCATCTTCTCTGTGGTAAACTGCACTACCTTTTCGAAAGCATTCATCGGCTCTCCAGTGTCTTTTGTTGTAAGCGATCAATCAGATATTTTCGTAAAAAAGTTGGGGTACCAGGACGGGGAGAAACCCGATGGTACCCCAACTTCCCTGCCGTACTTTGACTGATATCAAGCCAAATCCATGTTGATTACCCTATTTTTTTCCAGTGGGCGCCACCGGCTGAGTCGGCCAGCCGTGTTTCCAGTTAGAAAACTGGGGTGTCGTGTTATAGAATTTATCCAGTTCGAGGAACTTATTCCACACGGCCTTTTTCTTGGCGTCATTGCCAATCCATTTGTCGATGAGACCAGATGTTGCGGTAACCCATTTGGTATATTCAGCCGGATTCTCTGCGCGCGGGTCGAAGTAGGAGTACCCCGGAAGCTTTTTCATGTACTCTAACCCATCTGCCTCACCCCATGTCCTCAACTGACCGTAGTATGCCGGCCAGACAGCGTTGACCTCATCAAAGATCTTTTTCACGCTTGCCGGCAAGCGATCATAAGCAGCCTTGTTCATTATCTTAAAGAACACGAAGTGGTAGCTGAATGGAGCTGAAACAACATGCCGCACGTATGCACCCAGACCGAAGCCCTTGGGCGTGTCAGTGGGACAGAGGATGCCATCGACCAGTTTGGCCTCAAACCTCTCAAGTGCCACACTCATGGGGGCGAACAGGGTTTTTGCTCCCAGAGCCTCTACAGTCGCGACTGATGCGGGGTTGGCCGCTCTGATTGTCTTGCCTGAAAAGTCGGCCTGTGTTCGAATGTCTTTACCCGGTACCATAAGGATGTAACCCGGCCCAGTGGACCAGAAATGCAGCAGCTTCATTTTTGTGGGGGCGAATTGCGCCTGAAGCTCGGGCATCTGATCATGAAGAGCCTGTATGGTCAATGACATCGTGTAAGCGTTCCTTCTGTAAGCTTCGCCTGGGTATTCGGGACCAGCCCACAGGGGGAATACGCCGGGACTATAGCCCGGACCGCTTGTCCCAACACTGTAGGTTCCGGCCTCAATGCCGTCCAATAGCTTCGCCGGATGCACGCCATAGAACTCGGTCCAGGCGATCTCATAATCGGTGGTCTCGGCCATAACGCGGTCCGATATGGTCTTCATCCAGGTCTTGTGCCCAATTGCGGCCTGAAAGTCGCCAGCCGGCCAGAAAGTAGCGAAATCGAGCTGAATCTTCTGTCGAGCACTGGCGGGCCCTGCCCAGCCGAAAACAACCATGCTCGCAACCACCACTGCTGCTAACGCGATTAAACATGTTCTCTTCATTATTACCCTCCTTTTGTTGTTTTCGTGTTTTAGCGCTCGCTGAAATTACCTTCGCATGAGGCTTCCACCGATTCGCGCTGTTTCTGTTCTTTTCCCTCGAAGCCACCCCCTTTGATACAGTGCAATAATTTTTTGATAAGGCATTGCTTTCTTAGGCGCCGCCGGCCTTGGCGGAGGTGTCGGTTTGCGGGGTTTTGAAGATCCAGGGCCGCTGCACCTTCGGGACTTCCCAGGCGGAACGGGGATGCTCGATGATCCGCTTGTATTCATCGGCGGGCGTGACGATCTGCAGGGTCGCCGCCAAAACGGCCTGGCTTTCTTCGCTTTTGGAGTCCTCCACGATAATCTGGACCGGGACCCCCTTGATGCCGCCTTCCCGGTTGAGCCAGTCCTGGATCATGGCGGCCGTGTCTTTTTACGGTTCCCCCAGGAAGGAGGCGCCGCCGGTGATGGCGGCTACGAGTCCGATCCTGATCGGTTCCTAGGCAAAGGATTTGCCGGAAACAAAAACAAGTAAGAGGATAACGGAAACCAGGGCCATACTTATTTTTCCAAACGATCTACTTTTCATACTGTTCCCCCTTTTATGTGGAATTGCTGTTGACTATTTTCCCGGCCAGGCGTCAGGTATGCTAACGCTCCCACCTCCTTCCCCGAAGTTGTGCCTAGCTTGTGCGATTGAAATAGCTGCTGATCCGCAGTTCCGGAAAGGTCAGGAACTGCTTCTTCCTGATGATGCGTTAATGCTCATTCATTAACGTTAGCGCCGATGGAGAACGAAGGGCAACGTAGTAAAGAGGAATTGATATCGATAGGCGTAGCTACATTATGATTAGCAGAGTTGTAAGTCAAGATTTTTTTAGCGCGTTAGCCTGACGCCTGCCTTGATTCCTCGCCTTGCTGTGCGACCCCGGTAGAGGTTTGCCCGCTGTTCTTTATTGCAGATGTTATCTGATGTCAATACGGAAAATATCCGGAGTAGTAATGGTCCTTTCGACCACGTCTGTCCTGCCACCGCCACGGGGGAGTCTGGTCTGATTTTTCGCGTTAAGATGATGCCTGTATACAAAATAAATTGGCGATTGCATTATTTGGCGGATCATATTATTTTTCAGCAGTGGCAGATTTTTTATTGTTTGTTGTAACAATGCGATAACGTTGATTATTTATAAGTAGAAAAATCTTGACAAATAAAACTAAGTGGTAATATACTCCAGCCGCGTTCATTCATTACGCTACCATTTGCCCGGAATTGGATACAATGATGGGAGTGTTCACTGATGGCCGGTGCAACAGAAAATAGTAACGAACATACCGCTACTGACAAGGCATACGAGTATCTCAAGTCTGCCATCCTTTCCGGTCTTTTCCCGCCTGGTGAACGGCTCGTGGAGGAAAGGCTGGCCGGGGAGGCGGGGGTCAGCCGTACGCCGATCCGTAGCGCCCTCAGCAGGCTGGCTACGGAGGGATTCATCAAGCCCATGGAAAAACGCGGCTATTGTATCCCCCGTGACTCGCTGGAGGAAATGGACGAGGTTTTCGATCTTCGGGCGGTCTTGGAGGGTTACGCCCTTGCCCTGGCAGCGCCGATGGTCACAGGCGCGGTTATCCGGGAGCTGACAGAATACGTGAACCTGGCGCAGAAGGCCCTTGATACCGGGGAAAACCATCAGGTTTTCAGGTGGAATACGGCCTTCCACGATACCCTCAATGACCTTATTGCAGATAAGACAAGATTGTACAGCCTTATCGCGGATATGAGGAAGTATGTCCTGCGCTACCGGAAGGATACGCTTCACTACATCAGGGGCGCCGAACATTCCCTCGAGGGTCACCGGCGGATAATCCACGCCCTGAGCCTTGGGTATCCTGATCTGTGTGAAAGGGTGATGCGGGAGCATGTCATGGAGGCCAAAGAAGACGCCCGTCGCACCATTTTGGAAAACAGGTGATTGTCCGGAGATAATCCTTCTTCGCCTTGAGAAAACCAAAGGGGAGGAAGCGGGGACATAGCGGGGACATGTTCCGGAAGCCCGAAGGGATCGGAACGTGTCCCCGGAACCGGAACATGTCCCCGGAACAACGTAATTGATTAGGGGAGGTTTTATGAAGGTTGACAGGGATAAATGTGTTGGCTGTAAACGATGTTTTGCCTACTGTCCTTTCGGACGAATCCAGACATTCAAGCGGCATGAATCCATCAAGGGTCGGGTTTACATGGACATAGACCAGGATATGTGTACGGATTGCGGTATGTGTCTTAGGGCCGACATCTGTCCTGTCAAGGCCCTTTACCAGCCTGAGGAGACCTGGCCCCGTGAGGTGCGGGGGATCCTGAGCAATCCGCTGGTCGAGTTTCTCGGCTCTCAGACGCCGGGGCGCGGCACGGAGGAGATGAAGACCAACGATGTGAAGGGTACCTTCCTGCCCGGGGAGGTTGGCATCGGCATCGAATTGGGCAGACCAGCGGTGGGGGCCTATTTCCGGGACGTGGAGCAGGTAGCCATGGCCCTCATGAAGGAAAATCTTGGTTATGAGCTTGCCGCGGAGAATCCCGTAACCCATTTCATGGTGGATAAGAAAACCGGAAAGCTTAGGGACGATGTGCTGGACCAGCGCGCCACCTCGGCGATCATCGAGGGTAAGTGCAAACTGGAAAACCTGGCGCCCCTGCTCCGGGCCTTGCAAAAGGTGGCCGCGGAGATCGACACGGTATTTACTTGTGAGGTCATCACCAAGGTGCCGCCGGAAGGGGAGGTGCCGATCCGGCCCATTATGGACGAAATGGGAATCTGGTATTCCCTGGTGAGCAAGAACAATATGGGACTGGGGCTGCCATCATTTAAATTCTACGAATGAAGGAGATTGGTCATGACACATAGTTTGCACAGAAGAGGCACCTGGGAAAACCTGCGGGAGGATTTTGTCGTTTTGGGATGTCCTGCCACGGGAGTGAACAAAAAAGGTTCACGGCCCAACACGCAAAAGTTCCTGAGTATCTGCTACAAGCACGGGCCGATCAATCTGGGTGATATGAAGACAGGCAACATCTACAACATGCCGATGGATGATATCCTGGCCCGGGTGACGGACAGCACCATCGTGGAATGCACCTTTGACAACCGCGAGAAGATCGTGGCCCTCCTGAAGGAATTGAAGGAAGACCGCCCCGGGATCTCCGTGATCATTTCCGGCGTCACCGAGGTGGTGCAGCAATGTATGGAAGAGGCGGGATTGGGTCGGATTCACTCCCTGGAATATTCCTTGGGCACCTGGGGCCGGGTGGAAAAACTGCCCGATTTTTACATCCTGCAGACCACCACCATGTGCGGCCATGCGATGATCGCCACGGACCTGGTGGGAAAGCTGGTCCGGGATATCAAGAGAGGCCGCCGGACCGTGGAGGAATGCTGTCTCGAAATGGCCAAGGCCTGCACCTGCGGCAACTATAATCTCACCCGGGGCGCCGGGCTGCTGAGGGAGCTGCTCCCCCAGTTTATGATAAAAAGCCTTTACTGAAAAGGAGCGACAGATGAGATATGTGATAATTGGCGGCAGCGCCGCGGCGATAAGCGCTGTTGAGTCGATCCGCCGAACCGATGACAGATCGACGATCGATCTATTTTCCGATGAAGAGACCGCTCTGTTTTCCCGGGTCCTGCTTCCCTACTATGTGGCGGAGAAACTCTCGAAGCCCCTGCTGAATTTTCGTTCCGCCGATTTTTTTGAGGAAAATTCGGTTACCCCCCACCTCGGGGTAAAGGTGCTGGAGATTAACCCGGATGAAAGGTCGATAGTTGCCGAAGACGGCAAATATCCCTACGACAGGCTTTTGATCGCCACGGGAGGCAACCCCATTGTGCCCCCGATTCCCGGGGTGAACAAGCCTGGCGTTTCCACCCTGAAGACCATGGCCGACGCGGAGCGGATATATAACTTTCCCGCGCGGCGCGCCGTGGTAATCGGGGCGGGCAGCATCGGGGTCGAGGCCAGCATCAGCCTTCAGCGGCGGGGGATGAAGGTTACCCTGCTGGAGCAGCTTGGGCACGTACTCCCCACGGTATTTGATGAGGAATCAGCCGCGATCATCAGAAAACGGATCGAGGCCATCGGCGTGGAGGTGGTAACGGGCGAAAAGGCGCTGGAATTCGCCGGCGCGGACCGCGTGGAGAAGGTCATCACGGACAACCGGGAGATACCCTGTGAACTGGTGGTTATGGCGGTGGGTGTTAGGCCGGCGGTGGAACTGGCCGTCAAGGCGGGACTCGAACTTGGTTCCCTGGGGGGGATAAAGGTAGATAACCTGATGCGCACCAGCCGCCCGGAGATCTACGCGGCCGGCGACGTGGCGGAGACCTATGACATTGCCAGGGGAACAAACTTCATCAACGCCATCTGGCCTTGCGCCTTTGAGCAGGGACAGGTGGCCGGATTGAACATGTCCGGTACGAGGACTGCCTACGCCGGTTCTTACCGGAGAAACTCCATCGGCAATTTCATCGGCATCCCGGCGATTTCCATGGGCCTTACCCAGATCGACAGTTGCGCCGCGGGCAGCGCGGAAGATGAGTACCGGGAGATCAAGCGCAAGACCAAAGAGACCTATCGCAAGCTTATCCTCCGCAACGGGAGAATCATCGGGGCCATTTTTGTCGGTCAAACCCAGAAGGCAGGCTTGATGTCCATGTTGCTTGAGAAACAGGTGGACGTGACCGACGTCATTCCCGTCCTGATGAGCAACAGCCTCAGTTTTATGGACCTTCTGCCCATCATAAGGAGGAATGCCGATAAGTTTCCCGAGGCGGAATTCAAGGAAATGATTGATACCGGTCTTTAAACCCTGCCGGGGATCTTAGGCAATCTTCCTCATAGACAGGCAATAGAAGGCAAGGAGGACAAAGTGAAAGTATTGATGGTTGACAAGTCTAAATGTACCGGGTGTCATCAGTGTGAACTCTGGTGCGGTACCGAAATAGGAGCGGAGGCCAAGGAGCTGTTTCTGGCGATCAATGAAGAGCCGCAGCCGATTCCCAGGGTATTCGTGCAGGGCAAGAAGTTTGCCCTCCAATGCCGGCATTGCGAGGACGCGCCCTGTCTTTCGGCCTGCCCGAACGGGACCATGAGAAAAGATCCCGACACGGGGGTGATCTATGTCCATGAGCCAACCTGCATAGCCTGCTGGATGTGCGTCATGGTTTGTCCTTTCGGGATCATCGAGCCCTCTTCCTCATTGGAAGTGGCAATCAAATGCGATCGGTGCCGCAACATGGGGTATCCCATCTGCGCCGAGGCCTGTCCGACCCAGGCGATAAGCCTGCAGGAACGTCAGGATTACCGGAAGAAGGCCTGAGGGGCTTTCCCAGTCCTGAGGAACGTAACCTTAAGTAGGTGCAATAATGATACGCGTACCCCTGGAGGGACGCGCTCCGTCGCGTCCGAAGCACCATTACAACTGGCAAAGCTCTGACGGCCATGACGGAACATGGCCCTCCAAAGACCAAGGGTACGTGGCTTACTTATATAGGGCAGCCGCAGCGGCGGGGGGGAACGCTTTTTACGAAGTCGTCAATTATAGTCAGCTACTTTCCCTGTAGTCATACCGGGGGAAACCAGAAAGGAGATCGAAATGGAGTTCATCCAGAAGAAGACCGTTGACAGTGCAATTGAGGTCTATTTAACGAAGGCGGCGAGCGAGGACATATCCCTGACCTGGGACCGCTATGAAGGGCAGTTGCCGGAATGTGGTTTTTGCGAGGCCGGTTTGAGCTGCCGCGACTGTCTGCAGGGTCCCTGTATCAGTCATCCCTTTCGTGAGGCCAGCAAAGAGGGGGTATGCGGCAAGGACAAGGATACCCTGGCCGCCCAGTCTTTCCTGAGATTGATCATCAAAGGGGCGATGTCGATTATTGGCGATGCCGCGGAACTCTCCGGGGAGGTTGCCGCCGGGGCGGCCGCGCCGGTCGATCGTGCGCAGGCGGAGTTTATCATTAACGAACTTGCCCGGCTCCTGGACAAAGGTGAAAGTAGCGTTGTTGCGGAACTGCCCGCCGCCCTCCGGGAATCCTGGCAGGCAAAATCTATGCAGCCCGAAGGGACCCTCAAGGATATTTTCAAGGCCGCCCAGAAGTTGGAAGGCGGGTTCGCAACAGAGGAAGAACTGCTGCTGCGGGGAGTAAAGGCGTCTCTCCTGGCCTGCATGGCCGGTAAACTGCGTGGCCGTCTCAAAGAGGCCGTCTTCGGTGCTAACATTCCGACCTCCGTCGAGATGTGCCTTGGGGTGCTTGAAAAGGACCTGGCCAACATCCTCCTGGTTGGTGAATTCTCACCGGTGCTGAAGGGCAAAATACTCCAGGCCGCGGAGGGGAAGAAGGTAAAAGTGACAGGCGCCGGCTCGGAGATCCTGCTGGCCGCCCGGTCAATTCCCCCTGTTACCAATTACGCCTCCCAGGAGATTCCCCTCCTGACGGGCGCGGTGGATCTGGTGGTCGCCGGGGATAAGTATGTGAATCCTTCCCTGGCAGGGATTGCCAAGGCCTATGCGGTTCCCGTTGTCTATACGGAGGCGCTGGGTTCCGGGGGAGATCTCGATGTGCTGGCCGCCAGGATCGTTGATAAGGCAGAGAAGTCCTTCGACGTCAGACAGGGTCTGGACCGGGTGGTGCCTCAGGACCGGGAAACGGCGGTGCTGGGATTCTCGGGAAAACAGGTCCCGGCCCGGGCTGTTGCCGAGGCATTGAGAGACGGAAGGATCAAGGGGATTGCCATAATATCCGGCTGTGGTAATGTAAAGTACACACAGGACAGATCCCCGGTGGTCATCGCGGAAGAGCTCTTAAAGAGGGATATCCTTTGCCTGTCAACCGGTGAGGCAAGTGTCACGCTGGCCAAATATGGTCTTCTGAATCCCGCGCAGTGCGACAAGTATTGCGGCAGCGGCCTCAAGGGATTCCTTGCCTCTTTAGGCGGGAATATTCCCCCGGTGCTGGATTTTGGTCGCGGCGAGAACGGGACCGTTCTCGACCTGCTGCTTGCCCTGGCCGGGCTGGACAATAAGCCCCTGGCAAGCTATCCCCTGGTGGCCTGTTTCCCCGAGGCCAATCGCAGCAGCGAGGCGGTGGAGGCCCTCTGGTACGTGGCTCACGGCATCACCGCCTATTTCTGGCCGGCCCTGCCGGTGACGGGAAGCCCCAAGGTCATGACAGCCATGAATGAGACACTGAAGAGTTGCTTCGGGGCGGCCCTCCCTGTCCTGACGGACAAGAAGCTGGAGCCCCTGGACAAGGCAAGGATGATCCTCAAACATCTGCAGATAGAAAACGCCTCGATCGTCACCAAAGGCGGTGAAGTCTGGAAAAAGAGCTGAACAGGAAAGGGTGGATAATGGAATATCAGGTGGGAAGACATTTTCTACAGATACCAGGACCGACCAATGTCCCGGAGAGGGTTCTCCGGGCGATGGCGCGTCCCACAATTGATCACCGGAGCGAAGAGTTTGCCCGGCTGACCCTGGCCGTGACGGCGGGATTAAAAAAGGTGTTCCAGACGGAGGGCGCCGTTGTTATTTATCCCTCCTCCGGAACGGGCGCCTGGGAGGCCGCGATTGTGAACACGCTGTCCCCGGGCGACCGGGTCCTGATGTTTGAGACTGGTCATTTTGCCACCTTGTGGTACAATATGGCCAGGAAACTCGGACTCAGCGTGGATTTCGTCCCGGGCGACTGGCGGAGTGGAGCGGATCCGAAGGTGGTTGAAGCAAAGCTTATCGAAGACCGGGAGAGGGCCATCAAGGCGGTGATGGTGGTACACAATGAAACCTCCACGGGCGTTACCAGCCGGATTGCCGAGATACGAAAGGCCATGGATCGGGCAGGGCATCCGGCCCTTCTCCTGGTGGACACCATTTCGTCCCTGGCCTCCCTGGACTATCGGCATGACGAATGGGGGGTAGATGTCACGGTGAGCTGCTCCCAGAAGGGTCTCATGCTTCCCCCGGGACTGGGCCTGAACGCCATCAGCGAAAAGGCGCTCGTCGCCTCAAAAAAGGCCCGGATGCCTCGCTCCTACTGGGATTGGGAGGAAATCATCGCCACCATGAAAACCGGGTTTTTCCCTTACAGCCCGGCCACGAATCTCCTTTTCGGCCTCCAGGAAGCCCTGGATCTGCTCTTCCAGGAAGGTCTGGAGAAAATATTCACCCGTCATGCCCGTCACGGCGAGGCCACCCGGCAGGCGGTCCGGGCCTGGGGGCTCGAGATCCTGTGCCGCAATCCCCTGGAGTACAGCGGGGTGCTGACCGCGGTGATCATGCCGGAGGGATATGATGAAATCTCCTTCCGGAAGACCGTCCTGGAGCGTTTCAACATGTCCCTGGGCAGTGGACTGGGAAAACTCAAGGGCCAGGTGTTCCGGATCGGGCATCTGGGGGATTTCAATGATCTCACGCTCGCGGGAACGCTGGCGGGTCTGGAGATGGCCTTTGCCATGACGGGAATGCCGGTCAGGAAGGGGGGCGTGATCGCGGCGCTTGATTATCTGGCGAAAAATTGAGATAAGCAGCTTCTGCAAGCTTCTCCAGTAAGAACCTGTGGGTAAACTTGTTGCTTCCGTAAAAAAGTCGGCAATACCGCTGATTTGGGGTGGCTTCGTAAAAAAGACCTGGACGCGCGAATATGGAGGGGGATGAGGGGTGCCTGAGCGTATGCCTAAGGCCTGCCCCCGCGAAGATAGGGGGACTCTTTACGAGGTCGTCAAAGTTGGAGGAAACTATTAACTAAGAAAGGTGGGAGTATTATGCAGAAAAAACGGGTAATGGTAGGTTTGCTGTCGGCCCTGATGGTTTTTGCCTTCAGCGCCCTTGTCTGGGCGCAGGCCAAACCGAAGGACTACGGAGGCCGGCCAATCGAAGTGGTTTGTCAGTACGGCGCGGGCGGGGGCAGCGACATTTTCATCCGATCCCTTATGAATGCGGCCAAAGACGATCTTAAGACCAACGTAACCAATCTGACCGGCGGCGCGGGGGTTAAGGCCTCGAACTACGTCCTTTCCCAGCCGGCGGATGGCTACACCATCTACAACTTCAGTCCCGAACAGCTCATCAATACCGCCTTCGGCCTCGAGAATTACAAAGACTTCGTCCCCCTCGTCCAGGTGCAGCAGGATATCAGCATTTTCTATGTCAAGGAAGGAAGCCCTTACAAGACCATCCAGGATGTGATCAAGTTCGCCAAGGCGAACCCCGGCAAACTCCAGTTTACCGGGACCACCCCCCGGAGTCCCGACGAAGTGATTATCATGCTTTTCGCCAAGAAGGCCGGGATCAAGATCAGGTTCATCCCCTTTGACAAGGCGCCGGAGTCCCACGCCGCCGTCCTGGGCGGCCATCTGGACGTGCTTCATGAGGAGCCGGGCGTGATCATGCCCCTCATCGAGGCGAAGAAGCTGATTCCTATCCTGGTATTTACCGAAAAGAGGCTGGATCGTTTCCCCGATGTGCCCACGGCCCGGGAACTGGGTTTCGACATCACCATGGGGCGCTGGAGGGGACTCGCGGTAAAGAAGGGCACCTCGCCTGAGATCGTAAATTATCTGACAAGCGTCCTTAAGAAGGCCTCGCTGACCGACGCCTATACCTCTTATGCCAAAACCTCTCTCCTCGATGTCCGTCCAGGCTGGAAGAGTCCCGCCGAGTTCGGCAAGTTCTGGGATGAGGAATTTAAGGAATACAAGGAGATTTTCGAAGAGCTTGGCTACATTAAAAAGTAAGTTGTCCGTTTGATCAATCAGGCGGGAGGGGATTATCCCTCCCGCATCGCATCGGCCTTTCTGGTCGATAATTAATATAGGAGCGATAAGGTGATAAAGAGCAAAGGCGAATTATTTTTTCTGTTATTTATCCTACTTGGTTCTTTTATCCTTTTTGGAGATACCTTTTATATCAAGGGCGGCCAGGATATCGGCGGTCGTCTGGGGCCGGCCTTCTGGCCACGAACGATTCTTGTCGGCATCATAATCATCTGCGTCTCTCTACTGGTGGAGTACTTGATCAAGCGCGGGAGGATGACGGAGACCATGAAGCCCCGGCTGGACCTGAGACAACTCAGGTTTCTCATCGCCGTGGGACTGATCACGGCCTACCTGGTTCTGCTGCCCCTGGTGGGCTTCATCATCATCACCCCTCTGTTCATGATTGCCTTCATGTATCTTCTCGGGGAACAAAGCAAGGGCTGGATCCTGGGTGTATCCCTTAGCCTGACCGCCATCATCGTCGTCCT
>JAXMLI010000160.1:0-10193 GCA_034368785.1 Smithellaceae bacterium
CATGATTACTCCCGAAAAAAATCAATAAAACGTTTGTTTCTGGCGGCTTTGTAAAAAGCGCCAGAGGCAAGGCGCGCAATTCCTGAGGAATGAGGCGTACTTTTTGGTACGCCGCAGTGACGAAGGATGCAGCGCAACGCAGCATATGGACTTTTTACGAAGCCGTCAAGATTTACTCCTGTTTTCTCAAGTCCTTGAACCGTTTGGCCTTGACCTCGTAACGGGGGAGACTCCCGCAGGGATGGACCTCTACCCGATAACCGAGATTCGTCACCACCCGGAGTTGGTCCTTCAACTGCGACAGGATGCGTTCTGCCTGGCCTTCAAAGCCGGGATTGATTTCCACTTTGAGCAGGATGTCGTCCATGTCCCCCTTTTTGGTCACCAGGACCTCATATTCGTCGGCAAGTTCGGACAAACCGCGCACCACCTCCTCGATCGCCGTCGGGGCCAGGAGAACCCCCTTAACCTTGGTGATGTCATCGGCACGGCCCACTACGCCCCCTTCGATGGACCGGAAGGTGCGGCCACAGGCGCAGACACCATCCGCCCAGCGGATCACATCCTTGGAATCGAAGCGGATACAGGGCTTTCCCAGCCGGTCGAAGGCGGTGATGATCATTTTACCCGGTTTACCCGGCATTTCCATGATTTCGCCGGTTTGTTCGTCCTCGATTTCCACCAGGAAGAAGGCCTCATTGACGTGGAGGTCTGTTTCCTGCTGGAGGCAGGCATAGCTCCAGGCCCCTATTTCCGTGGCGCCGATATGATCGAACACCCGGCAGCCCCAGGCCTCCTCCATCCGCTTTTTCGTGGCGGGGATGCTGGCGCCCGGTTCTCCGGCGCAGGTGATCCTCTTGATGAACAAATTCTTCGCGGGATCAAGGCCCATTTTCCTCGCCGCATCGGCCATCCCCAGGACATAGGTCGGCGTGGCCATGAAGGCGGTGCATTTTAGTTCCTGCATCTTCATGATCCGCGCCCGGGTGTCCAAAACCCCGCCGGGGACGACCTCGCAGCCCAGCTTTTCCGCGCCGTAGTGACCGGCCCAGAAGGCTACAAAAATGTTGTAGCCAAAGGGGATGAAGACCCGGTCGGCGTCTCTGTAGCCCTGGGCATAGAGGATATAGGCCCAGGACTCCGCCCACCATTCCCAGTCCTGCCAGGTATCCCCCTGATAAACCGGCGTCCCCGTGGTGCCGCTGGTTTGACGAAAGGCCGTCACCTCCGTAAGGGGCACCGCGAGGATATCCCCGTAGGGAAAGGGGGGGCGGCGCTGAACCTCTCTCAGCATCCCCTTGTCCGTCTTGGGAACCATTCTGATGTCCTCGAAGGTCTTGATATCCCCCGGTTCCAGGCCGGCCTCCTGATAGAGCCTTCGATAGAAGGGCGAGTTTTCATAGGCCCAGGCAAAAATCCGCTGAAATTTCT
This sequence comes from Smithellaceae bacterium, assembly GCA_034368785.1. Classification (GTDB taxonomy): domain Bacteria; phylum Desulfobacterota; class Syntrophia; order Syntrophales; family CAMTWB01; genus CAMTWB01. Next base: position 1,432 of record JAXMLI010000160.1, read on the forward strand.
TCAGTTGCAACGCCCGGAGCCTCTCCCGGGGCAAGGTCTCCAGGAGGGGGTTCCAGTAAGACGCCTGATGATGAGTCACGCTACGCTCCTTTGTTGAGGGACCGGATGATCCGCTCGATCCGTTCGCTGTTTCCGCCCGTCACCTTAACCCTGTCGGCGATTTTTTTGCCCGCAATCGTGGCATTGATGCCGATCTTGGTCACCCCGTAGGTGTCCTCGGCCAGGGGATCGATGGGCTGCCCCTGGAGACGATTCACGATGATCATATCCTCGTCGGCCCTGCACCGGGTAACCACGGCCCATTCCACATCCCGCAAATCCTCCGGGTTCACATCATCATCCACGATGACGGCCTTCTTGATCATGGGAAAGGAAAGGAGAAAGAGGAGGAGGTTCCTGATCCGGAATTTCTCCGCCGTCTGGACGCAAACCACGAGGGATGAACCAAAGGTTCCGGGAATATAGGCAATGTTCACAATAAAGGGGAAAAGCCGCTTCGCGCTTTCCTCCAGATGGGCCCGGCTGACAAAGGTCAGGTAGGCATCGGCCTCCAGCGCCGTGGGCAGGAGGGCATGGTAGATGGGGTTCTCCCGGTGCGACAGCCGCTCCACCAGGACCGTGGGGGACTCGGGAAAGGTCAGATAATAGCCGCTGATTTCCCCTAAGGGGCCGTCTATCTTTCTTTTGCCCTCATCGATGCATCCCTCCAGGAGGAACTCGCCCGCGGCCGGGACATCGGCGGAGGAATCATAGGCGCGTATCACCTCCACCCCCCTTCCCTTCAGGCCTCCCGCTACCTCCAGCTTGTCCGTCCCCGGGGGCGCCTTGAGGGCCATGGCGAGGAAGATCACCGGATCAACCCCGATGGTGATGGCCACCGGCATCGCCTCTCCCCGCGCCCGGTATTTATCGCGAATCGTGGTCAGGGGAGGGTTGAGCAGGGCCAGGCCGAGCCGATTCCCTCCCCGGTATTCCAGCCGGTGAATTCCCCGGCCCACCACCCCGCTGTCCGGATCGGGCGAGGACACAATGCCCGTGGTGATAAAGGGCGCCGAATCCTTTTCATAATGGGTCAGGATGGGCAAAAGGTCGATCAGATCCCGATCCGCCACCCTTGTCGTTTCGAGTTTCCGTTCGGCAAGGAGGATCTTTCCCGCCGTTTTCTGTATCCCCTGGAGAAAGTGGTCATAAGGATTTTCCGTGCCGAAAAGCCCCTTGAAAACCTCGTGGGAAGGGACGATATTCGCCGCCAGCCGGCAGTTGTAACCCTTCACCGCCTCAAAGAGCAGCGCCTTCCGCGTTCCGGACAGTCGTTCCATGAAGGCCGGGATATCCTCCCTCCCGACCTCCTCCCGGATGGTCAAAAGCCATCCCCTGGCCCTCATGAACTCGAGATAGTCTCCCAGGGAATCAATCGTCTCACATGCCTTGGGGGATGACATTGATCAGCTCCAGAATCCTGGCCGAGCAGGGCGTATCGATCAACTGGCCCCGGCCGAGTCTTATCCAGAGGATGTCGGGATATTTAGCGGCATCCTTCGAGACCAGATAGCGGGCGTAGGTGGACCGGTACTTCTTCCGGCCCGGTTCCACGTCCCTGATGACGCCCACCGTCTCTACATCTTCCTGTAAGTCCTTAAAATCCGTTGAAATGAAGGTATCATATTGTGCCATGGAATCCTCCTATTCCTTGACGACTCCGTAAAAAGTCCATATGCTGCGTTGCGCTACATCCTTCCCCCGCCTTTGCGGGGGCAGGCTTGCGGCGTTTTCCGGGGACACGTTCCGATCCCTTTGGGCTTCCGGAACATGTCCCCGACGCCTCGCTCCTCAGGATTTGTGCGCCTTGCCTCTGGCCCTTTTTACGAAGCCGTTCCGATTTATCAGTTATTTTGACTTTTTTCGGGTCAATCATTCCTTGAAGCCGTATTTAGACCAGTTCGCCAGGACCTTTTCCTGCACCTCCCGGGGATAGACATTATCGAACGAAACCTTGATCGGCACCATCGAGGCCGGCCATTCGGGCGGGAAGAGACAGTCGAAGATCACCTTGGGACCCCTCCCGTAGCGCCTTTCTTCCGGCGAGGCGAAGGGATAAAGCGGTGTCCCCACCCCGTGTTCCTCGATCCTGATGCCTCTCACGGGGTGGCACTTGGTACTCAGGGCATGGATGATCTCATCCTTGTTGTAAATGTCTGTCTTGTCATCCACCACCAGCACCATGTGGAACCAGGGCCCCAGTTTACTGCCGAAAACAAGTTGCCCGATCTGGGTGGCGATATTGGCGTAAATCGGTTTTACCCCCACGACCACCAGGTGATGGGTCGATTCGGGCAGCATATAGACGCCCGTCACGGGGATGCCCTGGTCCTTCAGCAGACGCTCCATTTCCAGGCCCAGAGAAAAGGACCGCAAGAGCTGTCCCTCATCGGTGGGCACCCCCATATTGGATACGGCCAGGATGGGTTTCTTCCTCATGGTAATCGTCTTCACCCGGTAAACCGTCCTCTTGTCCCGGGGGCTGGTCCGGTAGCCGGTATATTCTCCGAAGGGGGCCTCCTCGATGGTGAGGTGCGGCAGCACCACGCCTTCAATGATTATTTCTGCATGGGCCGGCACATAGAGATCGCAGGTTTCGCATTTTACCAGCTCCACCGGTTCGCCCATGAGCATCCCCGTGAACTCCGCTTCGGCGATCGGACTGGGGGCGCAACTGGCGATGGCGGAAAGGGGATCGGGACTGATTACCGTGGCGAAGGGCATGGGCAGGTTTCTCGGCACATACTTATCGTAGAAAAACTTGCCCATGTCGGAGAAGGGCAACACGGGGCCCACCATGGTCTTTTCATCGAAGACCATCTGCCGGTACATGCCCCAGTTGACAAAGTCGGAATCGAAATCCTGCGCCACGACGAAATGCCAGGTGCAGAGATAGCGGCCGCCATCGCCGTCATGGACCATCGGCGCCGGCAACCTGAAAAGATCCACCTCATCTCCCGTCCAGACCACCTCCTTGCAGGGGGCGTCCTTCCGGTCCAAGATCACTGGTTTGATGGGAATGCCTGAGGTCCTCTTGAGGTACTCCGCGGCCAATTCCGCTACGGGCGTCTCCGGGGGGAATCCCAGGGATACGGCCAGTCTCCGGTAGGTGGCAATGGGGGCGCCGAAGGCCTCGAAGCCCGGGTAGTCCTTGATGCTTTTAAAGTAGGCGGCGGGTGATTTCTTCTCGCACATCCTCCTGACGATGGCCCCGAGTTCCAGATCCCAGTCCACCTGCTCCTTAACCTCCACCAGGTCTCCCGTTTTCCTCAGGGCTTCCATGTACTCTCTGTTGTCCTTGTAATACTTGTAGGCCATATCTCTGTCTCCTCCTCTTCTGAATAAATAGGGACAGCGCCCTATTATCACGTTGATCGCTTAAATCGCAGAATCAAAAAAATAGGGCGCTGTCCCTATTTATACCATTTTCCCTGCGCCCGCAGGATGAATTCCGCGAGCTCCCTCACCACGCCCTTGCCGCCGCCCGCCGCCGTGATGTAATCGGCAATCGCCTTTGCCTCATGGGAACCGTCGGCCGGGGCCACGGAAAAGAAAACCCTTTTCATGATGCCGAGATCAATCATCTCGTCCCCTACGTAGCAGATATCCTGATCCGTATAGCCCGATTCCCGTTCGAACTCCTCGAGTTTCGTCATTTTGGCCGAGGTTCCCCAGAGTTTATCCGGCGAGATTCCATACACCTTCGCCATCTGTTCCACGTCTCTTCCCACCTTGCTCGTGAGAAAGGCGACCCCGATGCCCGCTTCCATGAGGGATTTGCAACCCAGGCGGTCATGGAGGGAAAAGCATTCTGATTTGACCCCGGCCTGGGTGTAATAGAGGGTATTGTCCGTCAAGACCCCGTGAATATCGAGGATGACAAACTTGACCCTTTTGGCCTTTTCGATGGCTCCTTTGTTTTCCATGTCCCCTCCTCCCTTATTTGTGGCGGGCGGGCATAAAACCCGCCCCTATCCGCTCAGCCTTTAACCTTCAGAATGTAGGGTGCGTCTGGACGCACCGTTTGTTTCGGTGCGTTACGCTTTGCTAACGCACCCTACAACTACACCCTTGGCCTTCAGCCTTATTTGTACCCCATCCTGGTTACCTTCTCCACCCAGAGATCCCATCTGCCCATCGCCCGCAGGATAAATTCGCAGGTCTCCCGCATGGCCCCTCGCCCGCCCGGGGTATTGGTGATGTAATGGGCGATCTCTTTCACCTCGGGAATCGCATCGGCCACGGCCACGGCAAAACCGACCCGCCTCATGACAGGAATATCGGTGAGTTCACAGCCCAGATAGCCGATTTCCTCATCCTTGATCCCAAACTCCGCCTTCAGTTCCTCCAGTTTCGCAGGCTTGTCCTCCACCCGGAAGTAGAGTTTGTCGAGCTTCAGTTCCTTCGCCCGGTAGAGTCCTTCTCCGTCGATGGAGGTGCTGTCCAGATAGACCACCTTGATCTCGTTGGCCGAAAGGGAAAGGTCGGCAAAACCGTCCATGTGCCAGAAGGCGTATTGCCTGTTTCCCTCCACATCGCTCATGACCTGGTTGGGGGTCAAAACCCCGTGGATGTCATGGGCAAAGAGCTTCACCTTCCTTGCCCTTTCCTGCGCTATTGTCAGGTCCTTCGGGAATGCCATGCTAACCTCCTTTTCGTCAGTCTATGCCGTACTCCGCCCAGCGGGACTTCACCTTTGCCATGACGCTCTCGGTAAGCTTGATCTCCGTGGGTTTGATTTTCCACTCAAAGGGGATGGTGGCATCCATGATGATCCGGGAGGTAATGAACTTGTTCTCGTCCGCTCCCAGGGCTGGATCGAGCGGGGTCGCCCGGCCCCTGTTGATGATCTGCGTGCCCCGGGCAGGATTGTAACGGGTCCCCAGGGCCCACCAGACCCGCGGGAGATCGTCCGCTTCGATATCGTCATCCACAATAATGACGCCCTTGACCCCGTAAGAGCCGGTATTGCTGGCGATGACCGCCGCGCCTACCTGGTCCGCATGACCAGGATACATCTGCTGCACGGAGACGACCACCCAGAAGCGTCCCGAGGCTTCCGGCAGCGTATAGACCGACTTGATCCCCGGGATCTCCATCTTGGTCAGGTCCGTCCACAGGCTGGCGTTGCGCGCAAAGGCATAGAGCATATGCTGGTCCCCGACGGGTCGGCCCACGCTGGTCTCCCAGAGAATCGGATTATTTCTGAAGTAGATCCTTTTTACGTCCAGGGCCGGCTTGGGGATAGGCTTGAGGAGTTCTTCCGTGTAGTAGCCGGTATATTCACCGAAGGGCCCTTCGTTTCTCAGTTTTTCGGGATCGATCTCCCCCTCCAGCACGATCTCCGCGGCCGCCGGAATGGGAAGTCCGTAGATCTGGCTCCGCACCACCTCTACCGGGGCGCCGCGCAGGGACCCTACCACGTCGTACCCGCTTTTCGCTTTGGCCACGGTGGCCGCGCTCGCAAAAATGTGCAAAGGATCGCCGCCGATAATGGCGCAGGCGGGCATCTTCCGGCCCTGCTTCTTGTACTTCTTCATGATCCGGTCGGCCTTCTTTCCCTTGAGGATCTGTACGCCGACGGTTTTATCATCGAGGATGCCCATGCGATAGGTACCGAGATTTATGTCGCCCGTCTCGGGATCTTCTATCACCATGAACACCGCGGTGCCGAAGTAGCGCCCGCCGTCCAGTTCGTAAAACTTAGGCGAGGGAAAGGCGAAGGTGTCCACCTGGTCCCCGTCCAGGATATTCTCGAAGATGGGTCCCTCCTGGAGTTCCCTGGCCGGGATGACCTCTTTAACGGCGAGACTCACCCATTCTTTGGTAAGCTCAACCATAGAGAGATTCGGGTTCTTTCCCAGGATCATGGCGAGCCGCCGGGTAGTGCCGAAGGCGCCCGTCAAGACAGGGCTCCTGTACCCCTTCACATTTTCAAATAAAAGCGCCGGGCCGGATTTCTCTTCCACAAGCTTGCAGATATGAGAGACCTCCAGCTCCCAGTCCACTTCCGCCTTGATTCTCTTTAACTGACCTTCCCGCTCGCATAATGAGATGAAATCCCGTAAATCCATGGCGCCCCCCTTTCCAAACATTGTTTGCAATCTATTCGGCACTCGGTTAGTATCGCAACCGTGGCCTGTCAAATCATTTGATTTTATGAGGCATAAGAAAAAATTATATGTTCAGCTATTCCCTGAAGTCCCTCATGGTTTTTTGTGAAGTGGTCCGGCAAAAAAGCTTCTCCCGGGCGGCGGAGACGCTATTTATGACCCAGCCCGGCGTCTCTAATCACATCGCTCATCTGGAGGAACAAGTAGGCTCTATCCTTTTAAAACGGGCCAAGGGGACGGTGGAATTAACCAAAGAAGGCCGGGTAATTTACAGGCATGCCGACCGGATATTGCAAAAAGCGACGGAACTGGAACAGGTTATAAAATCAGGCAAAGGCAACCCCTCTCCTCGATTAAGAATCGGCACCACCCCCGTATATTCGAGTCTTATCATGCCTCACATTATCAACAGTTTTCAGACCGCCTATCCACAGGTTGTCGTCAAGCTGGACGTGGGAAGTTCAGAAGAGCTGGAAAAGAAACTGAGCCTGAGAGATAAGGATATCGTCATCGTGGCCAATCCCGGGATTACCAGGAAGCTCCATGCCCTGTCCCTGGCCAAGGAGGAACTGGTGGTTATAACGCCTAAAGATCATGTGCTTTCCGGGAAACAGGCCGTTGCCATCGAGGATATTGCCAATTATCCGCTCATTCTAAGAGAGGAGGGTTCAGCCACCAGAAAGCTTGTGCTTTCTTCCTTAAAGATGAACAATATTAATGTCTCTGTCCTGATCGAGGTGCAAAGCACGGACTTCATTAAAGAATGGGTCTTGCAGGGTCGCGGCATTTCTGTCGTTATCAAACGCGCCATATCCGCTGGTGAAATGAATTCCTTCGGCGTACTTCCCTTTAAAGACCCCCTCTTTCTGGAAATTGCCATGTTGTGCAATAAATCAATGTGTCACGACCCCTGGATCCAAAGATTTACCCGGCATGTGAAGAATTTCAATTTCGCGAGCTAGAAAAAATCTGAACCCGTCCCCGATTTTCCCCGTAACTCTTCACTCGTTATCTCACCGATTTCCTTTGCTTTGCGAGGTTGCGCAATCAATCATGGTTACGCCCAGCCCGCCTGTTCCCATCTCTTTAAACGGGGTGGGCAAGGCCTTGCCCGTTTCCAGCATGGCCATGATGACTCGATCCAGATCTTCCCAACGTTGGGATGTGATCTCGTTAGTGGCGAGGAGATAGGCGTTGTATGCCTTAACCGCGCCAAAGGCGTTCCTCTCGATGCAGGGGATCAGGACGAATCCTCCCACAGGATCGCAGGACATGCCCAGGTGATGCTCGAGCGCGATTGTCGCAGCGGCCTCGGTGGTTTCCAAAGGCGCGCCGGTCGCATAAGTGATCATCGCGGCGGCCATGGATGATGCTACGCCGATCTCTCCCTGGCAGCCCACTTCCGCCCCTGCGACGCTTGCATTATTCTTGCACAAAAACCCAACCAGACCTGCTGCCAAGAGCCCTTTGCGCATGGCGTCCCGAGAGAGCTTCATGTGATTTTTCATCACATAGACAAGCGCGGGCAACGTTCCAGCGGAACCCAATGTAGGAGCAGTGACGGCCAGCCGCCCTGCGGCATTACCTTCAGAAACAGACAGGGCGTAGCTGCTCAGTTGTCCCAGGAAACTGTCCCCGGCCTTGGCATTCCTGGAACGCTCGTATATTCTTTTTGCCTTCCGATAAAACTCGAATGGCCCAGGAAGAAGACCCTCTTCCTTAAGGCCCTGCGTCACGCCATCCTCCATAGTCTTGAGTACCAGATCGATGTGCGCGAAGATTTCCTTTTCGCCCACCTTCATGATGGCCTTCTCGTTTTCAAGAATCATCTCATGAAGGCTCTTTTCGTTCTCTTGCGCCAACCGTTTAAATTCCGTCATGCTCCCGTAAGGATACACCGGCTTGCCCCGATCCAGTGCCGGCTGTCCCTTCCACTGGAAGAAGCCCCCACCCGTGGAGTAATACTCCCTCTCAAAGAGCTTTGTCCCGTCTTTCTGTACAAGTCGCATGATCATGGTGTTGGAAAAGGGGTAGTTATGCTCGATCTTGTCCCAAATTATCGTGTCCTTGCTCAACTCAAAGGTCTTGCCGCTGATATTTGTCGTATACCTTTTGGTGGTATCCTGGAGGTCATCCATCAACTTCGAGTCGCACGTCTCCGGCTTCTGCCCCAAAAGCCCAGCCAAAATGGCGCGATCTGTACGGTGTCCCTTGCCTGTGGCGCTCAGGCTGCCGAAAAGCCTCACCTCAATGGATTGGACTTTATCCATGATATCCGTAGGTAGATCTTCCACGGCCGTCCGAAAATTGCTCGAAATCCGCAAGGGTGCGATGGTATGCGAACTGGATGGTCCAGGACCTATTTTGAACATATCGGTCAGGGAAGTCAATATCACGCCTTTGGGGGGACCTATATAACATTTATCAGGAGCTATATCGGGAAAAACCTTGGAAGAAATACCCTTGGCAGGAGATAAATTCGATTTAAACAGTACGCCCGCGCCAGCGGAAGAAATCATGGCTATCTTCAGGAAACTGCGGCGATCCATATAACACCCCCTTGCCAAACTGAATTCGGTGTCAAGGGGGTCAGGTCTCAACTCTTGACAT
>JAXMLI010000161.1:0-22387 GCA_034368785.1 Smithellaceae bacterium
CTTTTGACGAAGCAAGCACGGTCTTTCCAGATACCTTGTCCCTGGTCATTTATGATCCCTTGCATTCGGAGGAAGAAGACAGGTTCGTCTTGATCGGAAACTCTCACAAAGACAGTCTTCTGGTTGTTGTTCACACGGAAAGGGGCAACAACATCAGGCTGATTAGCGCAAGAAAGGCATCAAAAAAAGAAAGGATGCAATATGAAGAGAATGCAAAAAGATCCGGACATGCTTGAAGAATACGATTTCAGCAAAGGCGTTCGGGGCAAGTACGCAAAGAGGTATGCGGAAGGAACGAACGTTGTAGTCATCGAACCAGACGTTGCGAAGGTTTTTCCTGACCATGATTCAGTGAATCAGGCACTGAGATCACTGGTGGAAATCATTAGAAGACAGAAGAAACTTGCATAACAAATCATTCAAGCCGTCCGGGAATATCTTCCGTGAAAAAAAGCAAATCCGTGGCCCGGTGGCTTAATTCTACGTTAGCCATCAATACAATTGACAAAACCATATCGATCATTGTACCGTAACACCAAATAGATCGATGGAGGTATTGGCATGCTATCAGTCACCGTATCACCCAAATATCAAGTCGTTATACCAAAAACAGTTAGGGAGGCATTGAACCTTCATCCGGGCCAAAAAATGCAGGTTATAGAATATGCTGGACGTATCGAACTCATCCCTGAGCGCGATATCAAAGAACTCCGTGGATTTCTCAAGGGCATCAATACGGAATTCAAACGAGAGGAAGATCGAGTATGAATATCGTAGATTCTTCCGGTTGGCTTGCATACTTCGCAGATGAGCCTAATGCCAAGCATTTCCTGACCCCGTTGAGTGATTCTTCTATGCTTGTTGTCCCAACGGTAACGATATACGAGGTTTTTAAGGTAATCCTGCGAGAAGCATGCGAAAATGATGCGCTGCAAGCAGTTATTGCTATGCAAAAGGGAACGGTTGTGGATCTAAAAGCGTCATTAGCGATCGCCGCTTCAAGGCTAAGTTTGGAACATAATCTTCCCATGGCGGACAGTATTATTCTTGCGACGGCCCAGGAATTCAATGCTATCCTCTGGACTCAGGATTCAGATTTTCAAAATATAAGGAATGTTAAGTATTTCCCCAAGGAATAAGAGATGGCCAACCAGTCAATCCACCGGACACTCGTTCCTCGCGCCGGTGATCTTTTCGTTGCCTCCGCGCAGCGCGCGACGGCAACGGCGGAGCCAAGCTGTCGCTTGATCACTTTGCTGCCGCTGCCGAAAATAAAATATGAGCATGAAACAGAACTCCAACCTAATAGTTGACTGCTTGCTGATTCGCGCGGCGGCAACAAATGATGTACAAGTGAGCCATGAAATACGATTGGAATCCTGCAAAAAATGAATGGCTAAAAAAAGAGAGGCGCTTATCTTTCGAACAAATAATTATTCATCTTTCTCGGGGCGATGTCTGGAAAATATCTGATCATCCTGACCAGCCAAACTATCCCGGACAGAAGCTGTATTTTGTTATTATCGATAGCTATATTTATATCGTTCCATATGTAGTTGAAGAGGAGTACATATTTTTAAAAACCATAATTCCCAGCAGGAAAGCAACAAAGATGTATAAAGAAGAACGGGAGAGTTAAAAATGAAATACGATAAAGAAGAAAATGGTATTCTTGATGCGTTAGAAAAGGGCACGATGAAGCTCTCTACTCCATCAAAAAAAGAAATAGAATCGATCAAGGCAGCAGCAAAAAACACTCTCAAAAAAGACAAGCGTATAACGATTCGCCTGTATGACCATGACTTTATTGGTATTCAAAAAAAAGCGATGGAGATGGGTATCCCATACCAAACGCTTATTTCCGGCATCATTCACCGTTACATAGAAGGTGATATAAAAATAAAGACCGGATAACAAGGCGCTTCACAGGATCGGCGTGTACGTACGCCTCCCCGTGAGCTTTGGTGTTATGCCAAGAAATGATAGTGGCTGAAAAGGGGAATATGATTTGAGTGATTTCATTGAGCGGGTGCGTGATTTGTTACGCGCTGGCGACGTTCGGATATCTGAACACGGATACGATGAACTGGCTGAGGATGGGCTGACGGCAAGAGAAGTACTCGCTGGCGTTAAGGAGGCGGTGGTTGTTGAGGAATACCTGAACTATGCGAAGGGGCCATGCGTCCTATTGTTGCAGAAAGATCGAGCGGGCGAGCCCATTCATGTTGTATGGGGTATCCCGAAAGGTCATGACAAGCCTGTGGTTCTGGTCACGGCATACCGGCCGGATCCGGGGCGGTGGGATAAAACGTTTACGCGGAGGCGGTAACGATGAAACAGCGAAAGAAGTCAAAGTATGTGCATGAAGGTCAATATGTGGCTGAGGTAGAGGTCTCTCTGATGGAAGACGACACAGGTTGGTCTCCTTATCTCAGTGTTGAAGATGCCTATAAATTGGACGACGTGAGAGATGCTCTTCGCCAGGGGGACTTGGAGTCGGCGGCGAAATATGGGCGAATCTACGAGCTTCGCCAAGTCGCGCATCAATAATGGCATAACAAGCAAATCAAGCGGACGGCAAAAAGCGCCGCCGCTTGGGGATTCCGGGGGGGATTCCGGGGGATTCCGGGGACAGTATACTTAATTATTGACATTCCCAGGAGATGGCGGTAGCATTTCTGGCATGGCACGGATAGCAAGGGTTATAGTACCGGGGATACCTCACCACATTACGCAGCGGGGAAACCGCCGTATGCAGACTTTTTTCTGCGACGGCGATTATCGCGAGTATATTTCCTTACTTACTGATTCTTGCCGACGTTATGGAGGTGATGTCTGGGCATATTGTCTAATGCCCAATCACGTACATTTAATTGCCGTTCCTGAGCAGCTCGACAGCTTTCGTCATGCGATAGGAGAAGCCCATCGTCGCTATACGCGCCACATCAATTTTCGAGAGAAATGGAAAGGGCATCTTTGGCAGGAGCGTTTTGCTTCCTATCCGATGAGTGAGAATCATCTTCTTGCCGCCGCCCGTTATGTTGAACTGAATCCGGTGCGCGCCGGCTTGGTGAAGAAGCCTTGGTTGTATAAATGGAGCAGTGCGGGCGCCCATGTGGAGGGTTTTGATGATGAGCTGGTGCGAGTTGGACCGCTGCTTGAGATCGTGCAGGACTGGCGAAGTTTTATAGGGGAAGATATTACGGAGAAGGAAATCGGGCTTTTTCGTCTCCATGAACGTACAGGTCGCCCCCTGGGAAATGAATCTTTCCAGGAGACCGTTGAGGATTCAGTCTGCCGTGTTCTACGTCGGCAAAAACCGGGACCCAAAAAGAAGATTACAGGCAATTAAGTATACTGTCCCCGGAATACACCGGAATACACGTCCCCGGAATACACGGTCCCCGGAATACTGATACCCCACCCCCGAAATCACCGACCTGGTTCAGCAAGAACCTTCCCCAGGGCGTCACGGACAAGATAAAGCTCCCCATCATCAAGGGTCCTGCTGTCAAGTAAAAGTTTCTCCCCGGATATTCTGGCCACCAGACCCTCCTCCCGGAGGCGTCGGTCCAGGACATTGGCGGATAGGGAGCCAGACTGGATGGCCAGGAGCCAGGTGGGTATTTCCTGCAGGGGGAGGGCGCCCCCGCCGGCAAAAGAAAAACCCTTCTGCAGGGAAATGGTCATCCCCGACGGAGACACGCGCCTGAGCAATCTAAGCAGCCTGGCCGCCCGCTTGCGCACCTGCTCCACCGGCTCGGTCAGCGCCCTGAGTCTCCGGATTCTCTTCAGGGCCTCCTCGGGTTGGAGGTAGGCGGTCAGGGTGGCTTCCAGGGCCGCGATGGTCATCTTGTCGATCCGGAGGGCGCGGTTGAGGGGATTGCGCTTGATCCGTTCGATAAGATCGCCGCGACCGATAATGATGCCGGCCTGGGGGCCGCCCAGGAGTTTGTCTCCGCTGAAGGTGACCAGATCTACCCCGGATTCCATCACCTCGGCGATGGTGGGCTCATGATCCAGGCCAAAAGGCGCGAGGTCGATAAGCAGACCGCTTCCCAGATCGCTTATCACCGGAATCCGGTGCTTTTTCCCCAGGGCGACCAATTCGGCCAGGCTGGTTTCCTCCGTAAAGCCCACGATCCGGTAGTTGCTCGTATGCACCTTCATGATCATGGCCGTATCCTGGCTTATCGCCCTTTCATAATCCGCAAGCCTGGTCCGGTTGGTGGCGCCGACCTCACGGAGACGGGCCCCGCTCTTTCCCATTATTTCCGGGATCCGGAATTCTCCCCCGATCTCAATCAGCTCGCCCCGGGAAACAATCGCCTCCTGACCTTCCGCGAGGCTGTTGAGAACAAGCAGGACGGCGGCGGCGTTGTTATTTACCACGAGGGCGTCCTCGGCGCCGGTCAGGAGGCGGAGGAGATCCCGGACATGGTCGTAACGTTCTCCCCTTTCACCCTTTTGCAGGTCATATTCCAGATTAGAATAGCCACGGCCAACCTTGGCAATCCTTTCCAAGGCCGCCTCGCACAGGGGCGCCCGGCCCAGATTCGTGTGGAGGATTACCCCCGTGGCGTTGACCACAGGACGCAGGGAGCCGCCCCGGAGCGCTTCGATCAGCCGGGCCGCTTCCGCCGCTGCCTCGGCCAGACCTCCGGGCAACACTGGTCTTCCCTTGTTGGAGTCGCCGGCAGCAAGGCTTTGAAGTCGCCAGCCATCCAATACCTGACGGCAGGCAGACTTCACAAGATCACGGGATGCCCTTTCCATCAACCCCATTTCCTGAAGCTGATTGAGCATCTCATCCATTTTAGGGATCCCCCTCAACAGCTCATTCTTCCCCGCATTCATCTTCATTTCACCTCTCTGAGGTCCCGTCTTGTTTCAACATGGCCTGCTCCCGCCGGCAGTAATCCCGAAAGTTATTCACGGCGGTGAAAAATTCCCGCATCATAACGACCCAGAGATAGCCCCCCCGCCTGGTGAGGAAAAAACTGCCTGAGCGGTAGCGAAGGGCGCCGACCAGGAAAAAGGCCGCGATATCCAGGGCCAGGCCCGGCCAGGCCCACGGGCCATACTTCTGGAAGAGAGAGGCCGCCTCCATTTTCATCCCGAAGAGCTTCATCATAAAATCATAGCGCGCCTTGTCCCGCAGGGAGAAATCACGACTGGCAAAGATGGGCAGGAGCCCCTTATCGATATCGGATATATATTTGCGGATATCGAAGGTGTTGGCATAGCAGGTTCCTCCCAGGTAGCCAATGGAGCCGCTTCCCAGCCCGGCATACTCATCATAATCGACGATATACTCATCAATGATCGCGTCGGCCTTTTCCCGGGAAAAACACCAGGCCGAAGAAAAGCGGTATCCAGGTTGCAAGGTCTCTGTAATCAGGCGGTAAAAGGCCTCTTCCCTCCCATGGGTCACCCGGCCGATTTTCGTTTCCATGTCGCCTTTGGTATAATCAGAGACCATCAAGGGGTAATAGGTTACCTGATCTATCCCGATATCCACCAGGGTGGCGAGATCCCGCCTGAGCATGTCGCTGGTCTGGGAGGGAAAATTGAAGATCATGTCGGCGTTGAGGGTCTCGAATTCCCCCATCACTTCCTTCAGGCGGGCCGCAATATCGGCACCGCTGCCGTATTTATCGAAGCGGTCCATTTTCTGAAGGAGCCCATCCTGAAAGCTCTGCACCCCCACGGAAAGCCGATTGACCTTCAGGCGTTTCAGGGCGTCGATTGTCGGCCTGTTGAGGTGATTGGGGTTGGTCTCCACGGATATTTCCCTGATGGCGAAGACCTCCCGGGCCAGGCTCAGGGTTTCCTCCAGTTCGTCAACCAGGACGGTGGGGGTGCCGCCGCCTACATATACACCGCGAAAATCAAATCCCGCCGCATGGTAAAGCCTGATTTCCTTCCTCAGGGCGTGGAAATACGAACGGCAGAGACCCTCATCGAAGATCACGCGATTAAATGAACAGTAGGGGCACAAACGCTCGCAGAAGGGGATATGAAGATAGAGGAGTCGTGGAAGCTGATCCCGGCAGACGGGGGGGGCCGGCCTTCGCTCCCCCTGGAAGCTTACCGTGCGGGCAAATTCACGTCTGGCAATTTTGGCGATGAGTAAATTGAGCAAGATGTCTCCTGGTAATTCTCCAACGATCAGGCCGGCAACCAGGGAACCATCTACCACATCTGGCGTTTTTCGCCAAGGTCCTTATAGGCCGCGGGTGCGCGACAAATTTATGGGCAGGGCAATTTTTATCCCCTCTTTAGCAAAATGTGTGTGGGGAGATTTGGCGGATAATATATAACTCCTTTTTTTCAGCAATGCCGGTCAGCTTTGGGGATCATCATTTAATTCCCTTTTTGGTTCTGGTTCCCCCTTCGAGGGGGCAGTAGAAGAGGCACTGCTTGATTCCTCCCCCTTCAAGGGGGAGGTTAGGAGGGGGATGGGGTTGTGCTGGCAGGAGCGGTCATTTAACCCCATCCCCACCCCGACCCTCCCCTTGAAGGGGAGGGAGATTGGGGCTTTAGGCCTGCCCTTCAAGGGGAGGGAGATTGGGGCTATGGGCCTCCACTTGAAGGGGAGGGAAAAGGCCCGGCAAAGACGGCTATTGTGCCTCAGAAACAACCTGACAAGGACAAGTGCCATTTTCTAACCGGACATTCGTGGTATTGTTATGATTAATTCCCCCTGCCCCTCTTTCCCCGAAAGGGAGAAGTCTTTGCAAAAATACGATGAAAACATTTTTGTCGCATACCCCGGGCCACGAGACGACTTGAAATAACCATCGGCTGGTGTTATAGGAAGGCCAACCTGCGGCACCCCCTCTCTCTTGCGGGCGTCAGTGCACCGCCTTACACCATTTTAGCGGGCACAAGGCCCGCGACTACGGGGGAACCGTGGCAAAAGGAAAGGTTCGCGATTATGTCACCCGCTGTATTAACCCTCTGGACAGACAACAAACTCAATGAGCAAGATACCACAACCCTGAGAAGGCCCTCGCGGGAAATAGCCCTTCCCTACGGGGCGGAAGATTTACGGGACATCCAGACCCTGATCGAGACCTTTCTGCAGACGGACGATGCACTTGGGCTGGCAGCGCCTCAAATCGGGATAAACAAGCAAATAATCGCCTTCCGGACTAAATGCCTCGAGGACAAGGCGGGTGCCTGGACCAAGGAGGAGGGGACTTACCAGGTCCTGGTTAACCCCCGGATCACGCAGGCCAGGGGAGAACAGGAAATCCAGACCGAGGGCTGCCTTTCCTGCCCGTGGATCCAGGCTGAGGTCCCCCGTTTCCCCGAGATCAAGGTTAGGGGTTACAACCATCAGGGCAGAAAGATCAATCAACGCTACCAGGATTTTCTCGCCCGGGTGGTGCAGCATGAACTCGATCACCTGGCGGGACGTCTGATCATGGACTATGGGGGAAACATATACTACCCCAGGAAATATCAGGATTTTTTCAGTACTGTCTTAAGCAAACCTGAATTCCCGTTCCCAACATTTAAATCAATCGATAATTAATCATCGGAGCCTGTTCCATGAACAATGAAAAGAAAATCGTCCTTTTCACCAGCGTGGCTCACTTCTATACCCATTTCTTTGAACTGATCTTCCCCGCCCTGGCCATCCCCCTGACCCTCTCGCTCCACATGAGCCTCGCGGAGGTGCTGCCGATCAGCTTCCTCATGTATCTCCTCTTCGGCCTCGGCGCCCTGCCCTGGGGCATCCTTGCGGACAGGTTCGGCAACAAGCGCAGCCTGGTTATCTTTTTCGTCGGCGCCGGTATCGGGTCGATCATCACCTCCTTTTCCACCACCGCCACCGCGCTGTTCTTTGCCCTGGCGATAATCGGTTTTTTTTCCAGCATCTACCACCCGGCGGGCCTTGGTCTCCTGTCCCGGGGGGTAAGGGATCGCGGGAGGGCCATGGGAATCAACGGGGCGGCGGGCAGCGCCGGCATTGCCATGGCGCCCTTAATGGCCGGCTTTTTCAACTGGATCATCGGCTGGCGGATGATCTATCTCCTCGCCGGGATAGTCTCCCTGCTCCTTGGCCTCCTCATGGCCATTACGCGGATCGATGAAACGCCGATTCACACCCAGGATGTCTCCACCGAGGCGGCGAAAAGCCGGGTGCATATCAAGACCCTCCTGGCCCTGTCTTTTGTTCTCATCATGAGCGGGATCGCCTACCGGATGAATACGGTTATTCTTCCCGCCTATCTGGAATTCAAGGCCCCCTTTCTCTGGAATTGGTTCCTGGGGTTGAACTTCACGCAGATGGCGAGTACTGCCACCCTGGCAGCCACGATCCTCGCCACCCTCATCTACATTGTGGGGATCTTCGGCCAGTATTTCGGCGGGTGGATTTCGGACAAGTATAAACTCTCCCATGTTTATATCGTCTTTGTCCTCCTCGGGCTGCCCTTCCTGCTGGCCATGGCCTTCCTGACCGATCTCGCGCTGGTTTTGGCCTCTTCTTTTTACATCTTCTTCGCCCTCGGTATGCAGCCGGTGGAAAACAGCCTCGTGGCAAAACTTACCCCGAGCCAGTTCCGAAGCACGGGCTACGGGATAAAGTTCTGCCTCACCTTCGGCGTGGGCGCCCTGGCTGTGTATCTGGCGGGATGGATCAAGGGAATATGGAACCTGGAGATGATCTATGTCTTCTCCGCTCTGGTGATTGCCTTGATGGCCCTGGGAATATTTTACCTCATCCGGCACACCAGAAACCAGGAGACGGGGACGCCCTGATGGGTGATGGACCAGGATTAGATAAGTCCCTAATTATCCCAACTATTATCAAGAGAAAGGAGACAGGATTGCCAATGGAAAAAAAGCTGGGAAGCCTGGAGCGGAAATATCTGCGGGGACTGGCACATCACCTTAAACCCCTCATACAGATAGGCAAGGGGGGACTCTCTGAAGAGGTGATTTCCCAGATAGAACAGAGTCTCCTCGATCACGAGCTGATTAAGATCAAGTTCGGCGACTTCAAGGAAGAAAAGAAAGAGCTGACGGCGGCCATCGCAGAGAAAACCGGCAGTGAGGCGGTTGGAATTATCGGCAATGTAGCCATCCTTTATCGGCCGCATCCGGAACCGGAGAAGAGAAGGGTCTTTCCTCCCCCTCAACAGAAAAAAGGGACCCTTCGCGCGTCAAACCCGGAAACAGAAAAACGGAAGAAGCCCGCCTTTGACGCTACCCGGAAGGGCAGGATCGGCAGATCATAGACGGCAAACCGTGAACAAACGGCAATGCCCTGACAAGGTGCGGCAGACCGACCTTTTAAGAAGTCCACCTTATTGCTACAGCTTTATCTGCTGAACCAATTCGATGATGATTTCATCCGGTCCCTGAAAAAAGGCGATTTTGCCTCGGGGCGTTACCGTCGGGGGGGTAATAAAAGTGAATCCGCCGCTCGTCAAAGCGGAATGGCAAGCTTCCAGGTCCTCCACCTCCAGCCCCAGATGGTGATATCCGTATACGGCAGGGGACTGCCCCCCCGTCTCAATCTCCTCCTCCCGGGCAAGCCGGAGATAGATCGAGGTGCCCGGGAGATCGATGACCGCTCCATCGGTATTCCCGAATTTACGGAATTCGATGAATTTACCCCCCAGCGTATCCGTGAAAAAACTGATCGTTTTGTCAAGATCCCTGCAAACAAGATGAAAATGGTGAAAGCGATATTCCATGTGTCTTCTCCGCGTTTAATTTATGCCTGCCTGCCCTTTTCAGGTGACAAACGTGGCGATGTCTTCGGAAACGGCGATATCCAGGATGGTCCGTCTGGAAAGGGCCGGATCCCCGCTCAGTATTCCTCCTGATCCTCATCGGGAGGAAGAGGGGATTCCTTGGCCTGGGCATGAAGCCATTGCTTCTTGGCCTTACGCGCCGCCTGGATCCCGGCCTTCAGGGCATTCCGGTTCAGTTGCTCCGTTCCCTTCGGCACCCGGGCCAGGACCGCCTTTTCCATGGCTTTGGCAGAAACCACCTCGGTAAGATGGGAGATGGCGCCCAGCGCGATGATATTGGCAACAACCTCCCGCTGGAATTTTTCCCGGGCGATCCGGGTAAAGGGGATCTGGAAGGCCTTGGGTGTCGGTAGTTGAGTGACAAAGGTGGAATCCACGATCAGCATCCCTCCCGGGTTCAGATCCCGGAAATATTCATTGCAGGATTTCTGATTCATCGCGAGGAGCAGATCCGGTTTTACCGCTTTGGGATAATCGATCTCCAGATCGCTTACCACAACCTCGGCCTTGCTGGACCCTCCCCGCGCCTCCGGACCGTAGCTCTGGGTCTGGGCCACGCACTTCCCGTCATAAATGCCGATGGCCTCGGCCAGGATGATCGCCATTAAAATAATCCCCTGCCCGCCCGAGCCGCTCAGACGTATCTCATACCTGGATCCCATGATTACTTCTCCATCATCAGTCCGGCCCGTTCCCTGACCTTTTCATATTCCTCTTCGTAAACCAGGAGTTCCTTGTTGACCAGAACTCCTGTTACGATCTTGCCGACCAGTGCTTCCGGCGCCATCTTTGACGCCTTTTCCACGGGAATCGCATTGTCCCGTTGCGCCTCCAGCATCTCCACGGCGGAACCAAGGCGATTCTGCCGGCCATACTGGGTATGGCAATGGGCCATGGCCTCCACCACGGAAAAACCGGACTTCACCAGGGCCTGTTCGATCAGGCCATCCAGTTGTTTGGCGTGGAAGACCGTACCCCGGGCCACAAAGGCGGCGCCGGCAGCCACGGCCATTTCCGAGATTTTGAAGGCCTGTTCGATATGACCGTAAATAGCGGTGCTCGCCTTCATCCCGTGGGGAGTGGTGGGAGAGTACTGGCCGCCCGTCATGCCATAGATGTTGTTGTTGAGGATGATCGTGGTCATCCCGATATTGCGCCTGGCGGCATGGATGAAGTGGTTGCCGCCAATGGCCATCGCATCCCCGTCTCCCATGACTACAATCACCTTGAGCTTCGGATTGGCCAGTTTGACCCCCGTGGCAAAGGTGAGCGCCCGGCCATGGGTGGTGTGGAGGGTGTGAAAATCCACATAGACCGGCAGACGGCTGGAACAGCCGATGCCCGAAACGAGCACGATTTCGTTCTTGTCATATCCCACCCGATCAATGGCCCTGATCAGGGCGCCCAGGAGAATGCCGATCCCGCAGCCGGGGCACCAGACATGCGGAAATTTCTTGTCGTGCCGCAGATATTTGTGGATCAGTTTCGTCACTTCAGGCATCAGGCCACCTCCTTGATCTTCTGCAGTATCTCCTGAGGCATGATAATCGTACCATCCACCTTGTTGAGGGTAACCACCCGGGCAATTCCCCGGTTCACCCGTTTTACCTCCCGGGATATTTGTCCCATATTCATCTCCGGCACGATGAAGACCCGGGTGCTGGGAAGGAGCTTTTCCATCTCGCCCCGGACGAACGGCCAGAGGGTGGTAAGTTTAAGCAATCCGGCGGGGATGCCCTGCTCCCGCGCCTGGAGCACCGCCCGTTTGGCCGAGCGGGCCACGCAACCATAGGCAATGATGGTAATCTCGGCATCTTCCGTCAGGAAATGCTCCGTCAGGGATATTTCCGCCCGATACTTGCTTATCTTCCTGATCATTCTTTCATTGAAAGGACCGATCTCATCTATCCGGGCCGTGGGGAAGCCCCGGACATCATGGGTGAGACCGGTGATGTTGTAGCGGTATCCCGTCCCGAAATCGGCCATGGGCGGCACCCCCATGGGCGTGTCCTCATAAGGGATGTACCATTCCGGCGGGACCGAGGGCCTGGTGCGGTTGATAATCTCCACATGATCCTCATCATCAAGGATCACCTTTTCCCGCATATGCCCCACCACCTCATCGATAAGCAGGATCACCGGTATCCGGAACCGCTCGGATAAATTGAAGGCCGCGATGGTATGGTCATAGCATTCCCTCACCGTGGAGGCGGAAAGGACGATAATGGGATGATCTCCGTGGGTGCCCCACCGGGCCTGCATCACATCCCCCTGGGAAGGAAAGGTGGGCAAACCCGTGCTCGGACCGCCTCTCATCACGTTGACCACCACGCAGGGCACCTCGGCCATCACCGCATAGCCGAGATTTTCCTGCATGAGAGAAAAACCCGGACCGCTGGTGGCCGTCATGGACTTCACCCCGGCCAGCGAGGCGCCAATTATCGCCCCCATGCTGGCAATCTCGTCTTCCATCTGGATGTAGGTACCCCCCAACGCGGGAAGTTTTACCGACATGCCTTCCGATATCTCCGTGGCCGGGGTAATGGGATAACCGGCAAAGAAACGGCACCCGGCTCGCAGTGCCCCTTCCACCACCGCCTCATTGCCCTGAATCAGCAATACCTTGCGTTGTTTCTTCACGCTTTTCCCTGGCCCTCCTCTTGCCCTTGCCTATGGTCTCCACGGTAATCGCAAAATCCGGACAACGAATTTCGCACAAGCCACATTTTATACATTTTTCCAGATCCTGGACATAGGGATAACCCCCTTCGTCTCTGGCCAGGACCTTGGTCGGACAAAAGGCCGCACATATCCCGCAAGCCTTGCACCAGGCCCGGAAGATATCTATTTTGGCCAATTCCGCCTTCGGCTCCCCGCCGCCCGCGGATGCCGCCCCTTTAGAAGGACTCTTCTCCTTTTCCAAGCTGCCTCCTTTTGTTAATGAAACATTCATGACGACTTCGTAAAAAGTCCGGATGCTGCGTTGCACTGCATCCCTCGTCACTGCGGCGTGTTCCGGGGACACGTTCCGATCCCTTCGGGCTTCCGGAACATGTCCCCGACGCCTCATTCCTCAGGATTTGTGCGCCTTGCCTGCGGCCTTTTTACGAAGCCGTCCTAAATTCAAGGTTTGTTCGACTTTTTACGAGTTCGTCATTCATGGAAAGACATAACATTTTCACGAGGAAGGACACAATACTTTCTTTAGGTTCTTCGTAAAGATTCAGTTACAGGGGGAGCCAATTGCAAGACGCAGGGTAAAGACGGCCACGACTTCGCTAGGCCCTCCAAAAGACGCCGGAAATGGCATGTTTTGGAGACTGGAGGGACGCGCTCCGTCGCGTCCGCAGGAGTTTTGCAAGAGACTCATGGGCCGGCAATGTTAGTCTTAACTCCGCCACTCAAGACTGAATCTTTAGGTTCTTCAGGCGATTTTTCTCAATTGCCCCGCCAGTTTCTGGAGCCGTGCCTCTCTCTCAAGAAACAACACATGGGCCTCCTCCAAACTAATCCTGGCAAAGATAATCCTGTCCCCCGGCCTCGCCTGGGCGACGCGGCAGATATCGGTGGAAATGACGGTGGCGATCTTCGCATACCCGCCCGTGGTCTGTTCCAAAAGGAGAATAATCGGTTTCCCGTCCGCCGGCACCTGCACCCCCCCGGGCAGACTCGGCTCGGAGATGATACTTTGCGGCCTGCCCGAACCAAGAGTAATCGCGAGTCCTTCGAGACGGTACCCCATCCGGTTGGAGTAGGGAGTGACCTCATAAGTGGAACCAAAAAAGTTTGCCAGGCCTTCCTCAAACATATAGTCCTGAGGACCGGGAATCGCCCTGAGGACCGTTTCGGAAGTGAGCGGGGGAATGAATTCCGCGGGACAGGATATGCCCGCCTTTCCCTCAGCGCCTTCGCCACAGGCGAGGATGTCACCAGTGGCCAGGGCCCGGCCCTGGTAGCCACCGAAGCCCGCCGCGCTGTAGGTGGAGCGGCTGCCCATAATAAGGGGCACGTCAATGCCACCCGTCACGGCCAGATAGGCGCGGAGCCCCCGCTTTGCCTGCCCGATATTGAGAATATCCCCGGGCTTAACGGGAAAACTCGCCCACAAGGGGCAGGCATCGCCATTGAGCGTGACCTCCATGTCCGCGCCGGTAATGGCCAGTATGGCCCGGCCCAGGACCTCCAGACGGGGCCCCTGAAAGGTGATTTCCAGCAGGGCCTCATTCCCGCTGTTACCTGCCAGCAGATTTGCCACCCGGCTGGAGTACTGATCCAAAACACCGCAGGGAGGCACCCCGTATTGCAAATATCCATATCTCCCCAGATCCTGAATCTGGGTCTGGGGTCCTGGCTTCAGAACACGAAATATCTCCATCACCCCTCCTCCTTTTGGGCCATATCCCTGAACTCCGACGGGGAGATTGGGTAAAATTTCAGGAAATCCCCAGTCTGGAGCAGGATCGGCCTTTCCCGGCGGGCCGAAAACAACTTCACCGGCGTCCGGCCGATGAGCCGCCACCCGCCGGGGCTGGCGATGGAATAGATGCCCGTCTGGGCATTGGCGATGCCCACGGAACCGGCGGGTACTAGCGTCCGGGGGGTCGGAAGGCGCGGCGTATGAAGCTGCTCCGGCAGGCCTCCCAGATAGGGATAGCCGGGCGTGAATCCCAGCATGTAGATCCGGTAGAGGGGTTCCGAGTGGAGCCGGATCACCTCGTCCGTGCCAAGACTATTGTATTCCGCCACATACCCCATATCCGGACCATATTCACCGCCGTAACAGACGGGAATCCGAATAACCGCTGGTTCGGGCGCCTCCATGGCGTGAAGATTCTCCTCGAGTTCCCTCACCGCTTGCTTCAGCATCGTCACCGAGGTAAGCCCTGGATCATAGATGATGATCATGGAACAGTATGTACCGACGTATTCGGTCAACCCGCGGGGGGGCGTCTTCTCCAGGGCCAGTCCCAGACGCCTTACCCGGTCATTGATCAAGGGGTCGATCACATCGCCATACTCTACCAGCAGACCTCGGTCGCCCAACAGACGGAAAAGGGGTTTATCGTACATTCCCATGCCATACTCCCGATCCTATCCGACTGCAGATTTGACGGCTACTCCCTCGGAAGTCAGGACTTCCCTGATCATCCGCGCCAGTTCCACCGCCTGAGGGTTGTCCCCGTGAACGCAGAGGGTCTGGGGGACAATGGATATTTCCGTCCCGTCGCTGGCCGTTACGCGCCCCTCCCGGGCCATCTTCAAGGCCCGTCGGGCCGCCTCCCGGGGATCGTGGATCACAGCGCCCGCGTCCCCTCTGGGAACCAGGGTCCCCCGGGGGGTGTAGGTCCGATCGGGGAAGGCCTCATAGAGGACCTTGAGACCCAGTTCCTTGGCCATGCGGGTCATGATTCCGCCCTTGGCGCCGGCCAGGGCCACATAGTTTATATCCGGATCAACCCGGAGGATGGCCTCGGCAATGGCCCGGGAGGTTATTTCGCACTCCACTGCCGTATTATAAAGGCTCCCGTGGGGTTTTACGTGGACCAGTCTCGTTCCGTGGGCCCGGCAGAACCCCTGAAGCGCCCCGATCTGATAGATCAGGTAATTGGTAATCTCCCGGGCGGTGCAGTCCATCTTCCGCCGCCCAAAACCCAGGAGGTCAGGATAACTGGGGTGGGCGCCCACGGCCACGCCATGCTCCACCGCCATCCTGACGGTTCTATCCATCACCATCGGATCTCCCGCGTGCCAGCCACAGGCGATATTGGCGGAACTGATGTACCCTATGATTTCCTCATCCCGGCCCAGTCCATAAACGCCGTACCCCTCCCCCATGTCGCAATTCAAGTCGATCTGCATGTTCCCCCCCCATTTGTCATAAGTCATAGAAGCATTAAAGACCAATGACACAGACCAATCCTCACTTCTGTTGCTCCCCGAGGATACCCGTGACCCAGTCAAGGTTGACCCGGGCGACCAGATAATCGCGGCGGGCGCGGCTCAGGCTGCTTTTTGCCTGACGGAGATTCAGCTCGGCGTCCTCAACCTCCAGGCGGGTCTTGACCCCCAGTTCGTAACCTTTCTCCGCCATCGTCAGGAGTCGCTCTGCCTGATTTACCGTGCCGGAAAGGGAGCGGACGATATCTTCCGACTCCCGCACGGCGTTCACCGCATCGCGGGTCTCGAGGGCGACCGCATCGATCCGCCTCGCCTCGTCGATCTGGATCCGCTTAAGGTCGCTTTCGGCCTGGGCAACCCGACCCCTGGTGCGAAAGCCATCGAAGAAGGGATAGCTGAGCTGGACCCCGACGCTCCAGGATGGGCCGTCGCCATATACCGTGGGCTGTTCAAGATAGTTCCAGCCGTAGGCCCCCTTGAGATCGACACGCGGCTTGTCCTGCGCGGCGGCGAGGACGACCAGCTCCCGGTTGAGGCCGATCCGGTAACGTATGTCGGCGAGGTCCGGCCTTTTCTCGCGGGCCAGGGCGAAGGCCTCCTCGTAGGACCGGTGGGGAATCAGGTCGGCCTCCAGCCCCCCGGTCACATCGACCTCCCCTTTCTCGATGGCCAGAAGGAAGCGCAGTCGTTCCCGTGCGATACGGATCTTATTTTCCGTCCGGATCGTATCGGGACGGGCGTTTTCCACCGATACTTCCGCCGCCAAAACGTCGTAATCGGTGGCCACTCCCGCCTGGAGTTTCCTTCTTGCCTCTTCTTGGTGCCGTTTCTTCTGTTCGAGGCTGTGGAGGGCAAGCCTGTGGAGCTCTCGGGCGAGGAGCACGTCGTGGAATGCGGCCGAGACATCGCGCTTGGCCGCCTGTTGGTAGATGCGCAGCTGCTCTTCTGCGGACTGAAGACCGACCCTTGCCGCCCGGATAGCGGCGCTCACCTGCCCCCAGGTGAAGAGGGGCTGGGTCAGGCCGATCTGGGCAGACCGGCGTTCCGTCCGCTGTGTCTGCATAGGGCTATATATCTTCTGGCTCTCATCCTGGTCCCAGCCCAGGGATGCTGAGGCCGTAAGTTGCGGAAAGGCGGCCGCCCGTTCCTCGACATACTTTCCCTGCGCCCAGGCGATGTACACGCGGGCCTTTTCAATGTCCCGGTTCTTTTCCGCAGCGATCGCCAGGGCCTCCTCCAGCGAGAACACCCGAGTCTGGGCTGATGCAGCCGCAGAGGACAGAAACAGGAACGCCGCCAACAGGACCATGCCTGCCCCCAGACGCCAGCCGAGGCACACATGGTTCGACAATCTCAGAACATCAATCTTCATCTCTTTTTCTCCCTCCGAAATCCGAACTTCCCGACCACCCACGCTCCCATATCCTCCATGAAGGTATACATCACCGGCACCACCAGCAGTGTCAGCAGCGTGGAGGTGAGGAGCCCCCCGACGACGGCGCGGGCCATGGGCGCCCGCATCTCCGCGCCGGCCCCGATCGCGAACGCCAGCGGCAACATCCCGAAAATCATTGCGAGAGTCGTCATGACGATGGGGCGGAGCCGCGTCCGCCCGGCGGTGATGACCGCCTCCCGCCGCTCCATCCCTCGGCTCCGCAGAACTTTGGCGTAATCGACGAGCAGGATCGCATTTTTCGTGACGAGTCCCATCAGCATGATGAGACCGATCAGCGACATGATATTGATCGTGTCCCCGGTCATGAGAAGCATCGCGGCCATCCCGACGATGGAAAGTGGCAGGGAGAACATGATCGCCAGCGGCTCCAGGAAGGACTCGAACTGGGCGGCCAGGATGAAGTAGACGAAGAGCACCGCCAGGATGAGAGCCTCGGCCATGTACCCGAAAGTCTCGGCCATCATCTCCGCATCTCCTGAAAACACAACCCTGTAGCCCGGCGCCAGCGCAATGTTTTTCGCCGCCTCCTGCACCTTCTCCACAGCCGTGCCGAGAGGGAGATTATCAAGATTGGCGCTGACCGTCACCTGACGGGTCAACGCCTGCCGGTTGATCTCCGAGGGGGTGGCATAGGACGTATAAGAGACGAGGCTCGACAGAGGCAGGAGTGTCGCGGACCCTGTGCCGTTTGCCACTGCCAGGCGCAGATTTTGAACCTGATCAGGGTTCTCCCGAAGTTTCTCGGGAAGACGCACACGGATGTCCACGGCATCTCCGTCCCCGTCCTCATACGTTGAGACCACCTCGCCGCCGACCAGGGCGCCTACCGTCCGGACGATATGATCGGTCATCACCCCGGCGCTCGCCGCCTTCTCGCGGTCCACGACCAGCCGGTATTCGGGGATGTCGTGCTCCAGGCTGATCTCGATGTCCCTGATCCCCTGAATCGCATACATCTTGTCGCGGAGCTCGGCCGCATAGGTCTTGAGGCGCGCGATGTCCGACCCGCGAAGGTTGACCTGGAGAGGCTTCTGGCTTTGACCGGATTCGTTGAGTTCCTCGATGGAGGTGATGATTCCGGGAAGCTGGATGAAGCTCCGGCGGAAATCCTGCTGCACCTCCCTCTGGCCGAGCGCCCGCGCCGACCGCTCCTTGAGCTTGACGAAGATGACACCGCTGCGAACCGTGCCGCTGTCTCCCGCGCCGATCGTGGCATAGGTATGGGCCACGGCGGGATGGGCGCCAATCGCGCCGAGAAGCGCTTCCAGACGTCCCCGGCTCTCGGCGATCGAGGCGTCCGGGGCGGTCTTGAAGGTCACGTTGAACTCCCCGCTGTCGATCTCGGGCATGAAGGCGGACTGAAGCGAACCGAAGGCCATGATCCCACCAACAAAGGCCGACAAGGCGATCCCGAGAACCGTTTTGCGATGGTCAAGGGCCCAGCCGATGATCCGGCGGTAGCCATCGGACGCCCGGTCGAACCAGACGTTGAACCCCTCCAGCAGCTTTGCCAACCCCGTCCTTTTCCCCTTGGCCGTAATCGCCGGATCGTGCCAGCGCGAGGAGAGCATCGGGTCCAGCGTGAAAGAGACGAAGAGAGAGACGAGGACGGCGAAGGCGACCGTCATCCCGAACTGGAAGAAGAAGCGGCCGACGACCCCTTTCATGAAGGCGACCGGCACGAAGACGGCGACGATCGACATCGTCGTGGCGAAGACGGCGAGCCCGATCTCGCTCGTCCCATTGCGGGCGGCGGTCAAATGGTCCTCCCCGCGTTCCAGGTGGCGGACGATGTTCTCCCGAACAACGATCGCATCGTCAATCAGCAGTCCGATGGCGAGCGACAGCGCCATCATCGTCATCACGTTGATCGACATCCCCAGCGCCTTCATGATGATGAACGAAGAGAGTACCGAGATCGGCAGCGTCACCCCCGTGATCACCGTGGAGCGCCAGGAGTTGATGAAACAAAAGACGATCAGGATCGTCAGGATGCCGCCCAGGATCAGGGTCTGTTGGACGTCGTCGAGGGATTCCCGGATGAAGAGGGAGCTGTCGCGGACGACCGAGAGCGTCGTCCCCGGGGGGAGTTCGGTCCGCATCCCTTCCGCCGTCCGTTTGACCGCATCGGCGACCTCAACGATGTTGGCCCCGGCCTGCTTCAGGATGTCCAGCGACACGGCCGGAGCACCATTGACGAGGGCCAGCGAGCGTTGCTCCTCGACCCCGTCCCGCACCTCCGCAACCTCGCCGAGGCGGATCGGGCGGCCGTTTTTCACGGTGATCGCCATCTTCCGGAACTGCTCGACCCGGTCAGGCTTTCCCGAGACCCGGAGGTTGACCTCCGTCGCCCCTCGATTCAGACGGCCCAAAGGGGTGTTCACATTTTCCGACCTGAGTCCGGCCACGACGACGTCGATTCCGAGCCCCAGGGCGTTTAGCCGCTCGGGATCGATGATCACATTGACTTCGCGCTTCGCGGCGCCGACCAGGTTCACCTTTCCCACCCCGGCAATCCCCTCGAAACGGCGCTTGACGCTCTTCTCGACCAGGACGGTCAGGTCCCGGGGCGAGAGCGTTTCCGACCGGACGGCGAGCGACACAACGGGCATCGCGTTGAAGTCCATCTTCTGGATGATCGGTTCCTCGATCCCCTTGGGAAGGATGCCGCGGAGGGCGGTCACCTTGGCCCGCGCCTCCTGGGCCACCTCGTTGATCTTTTCCTCCAGGCGGAATTCGACGACAACGGTGGAAACCCCCTCGCGGGAGAACGAATAGACGTGCTTCACACCGGAGATGCCGTTTACCGCCTCCTCGACCCTTTTGGAGACCTCGCGTTCGACGCTCTCGGGGCCGGCACCGGGAAATATCGTCACAATGGACAGGACGGGAATCTCCACGTTCGGATACATCTCGACGGGAAGCCACCTATACGAAAAGATCCCCAGGGTGACGAGCACCAGTACCATCACGGTCGCGAAGACCGGCCGGCGGATGGAGAGATCGGACAGGATCATGGCTCAGCTCCCCTGCTTTCGGGCGATGATGAGCCTGTCGCCCTCTTTGACGTTGAATGCGCCCCTGACGATGTAAGTCTCTGCCGGCTTCAGACCGGCGGTGATTTCCACAGAGCCCCCCGTCGCAAGACCCGTCCGGACCTCCCTGGACTTCGCCCGATCCGACTCAACGACAAAGAGCTTCGCCCTCCTTCCCGCAACGTCCCAACCCGAGAGGGCCTCACGGGGAACAAGGATGACCCCGTCGCGCCTACCGGTGATAATCCGCCCCTGAACGAACAGCCCTCCCTTGAGTTCGCCCGCCGCATTGTTCACCTCCGCGATGACCCGGACCGAACGGTCCGCTTCGTTGACCGCCGGGTTGATGAACATGACGATTCCCTTAAAGGTCCTGCCGGGAAGGGCATCCGTCGTAAATTCCAGCGGCTGCCCTCTGCGCAGACCGGCCATCGAGGCCGAAGGCACAGAAACGGTCAGGTTCAGGATACGATTGTCTACAATATGGAAGAGGGGTTGGTTTGCGCCGGCCTCGCCGACCAGATCGCCCACGTTCGCGCGCCGTTCGGAGACGATCCCCTCAATCGGGGCTGCGATCCGTCCCTTGGCGAGACGGGCCCGCACCTGATTGAGGTCCTCTTCCGCAGCGCGGACCTGAGCGTTCGCCGCTTCGACCCGCGATGTAGCGGCCTCCGCTTCCGAGAGGGCGTCATCGAGCGCCTGCTGGGTCGCAAGGCCATTTTCCTTGAGTTTCTTCATCCTCTCGAGTTCACGCCGGGCGCGGTTGTCCGCAACCCTTACCTGGAGTTCTGAGGACTTCGCCGACTCCAGAGCGGCCTCGGTCCGCTTGACAAAAGCCTCCTGCTCGCGAATGTCGATCCTCGCCAACGGCTCCCCCTTCTTCACGCGAACCCACTCCGTAACATAGACTTCACTGATCAGACCCGCCACCTCGGATTTGACGTCCACCTCGAACTTGGGGGCAAGGGTCCCCGTCACGTCGATTCCCTCCGTCAAGACACCGGCCGCAGCAATGGCCGCTTCCACGGCGACGGGCGGACGGGCTGCCTCCGGGGCCGCCTGTTTTGCGGCTTCCCCGCCTCCCGAACAGGACGCGATCAGAACAACCATCGCCCACACGAATGGAAGAAACAGAAACCGTTTCATATTCTTTTTTCCTTTCCCTTATCGTTATCCGCGGCCAGGCCGTCGAAAACCAGATTGAGAAGCCTCTTGAGCGTGTCATGATCGATCCGAAAGGCCTGGCAGCAAATCTGGTCCTCGCACGCAATTTCCATGGTTCCGAGAACGATCCAGGCCATATCGCCGGCATTACCGGGCTTGAATTCCCTCCTTTCGATCCCCTCCTCGAGAAATCGGGCGATCAGACCATGATACCTCCGATGATAGGCGTCGAAGTCGAAATAGGGAGACTCCCCGGGCGGACCGTAATAGACGGCGTGCATCAGGCGGATAAAATCCCGGTTCTGCTGGACAAAATGGAAGCCTTTCATAAGCATCTTTGCCAGTCGGGTCCGGACGCACCCCCTCCCCTTCCGGTAGACATCGATCACCGCTTCGAGACGGCCGAAGTGAGTCCGCATCAGCTCCAGAAAAAGACCCTCCTTGCTCCCGAAATAGTAGTAGAGGACCGGCTTTGTCACGCCAGCCTCTTTAACAAGTTCCCGGACCGTCGTCGCGGAGTAGCCCCGCTGCGTGAAGAGCGCGAGCGCCGCCCTCATGAGTTTCTCCCGGATATGCCCCTCCGGTTTCACCTCCGATCCTTCCGGCTTTACCGTAGTTTCTTCCCGCTTTCCCCGACGCCGACCCGGCGCGACCTGACTTTCTGATGTCGCCAGATGCGTATTTTTATTCACGATCGATACCCCTTTCACGATTTTACCGACCGGTAGGTATACGGTCACCGAACGCTTGTCAAGAAAAAATGCAACCGGAAATAACGGCAGGGAGGGAACTGACTTCCTCAAGCTCCTGCAGAAGCTCCAGCAGGAACATCTCCTCCGGAGCCGCAAGGAGCGGTCCGCCTTCGGCAAGCCGATCTCCAAGCGCCAGAACACCCAGTGAGAGATCGTCGAGATGGCCACCGAATAAATTCATCTCCTTGATTATCTTGTACGCCTGTGGCAAACTCCTCACTGCTTGTTCCATGGGGTATCTCCTTTCTTAATTGGTTTCGCTAACCGGGAGATACCCCTTCTTCTAACCTGACACAAGATCTGATA
>JAXMLI010000162.1:0-5465 GCA_034368785.1 Smithellaceae bacterium
AGAATGTCAAATGTTGAGACCTGACCCCTCCCCTAGCTAAGGGAGCGAATAAACGATGAGATTTCTTTTAACAAATGATGACGGTATCTATGCCGGGGGACTCAGCGCCCTCTACCGGGAACTTTCTCAAATCGCCGAGTGCCGGATCGTGGCGCCGGAGGTGGAGCAGAGCGCCGTCGGCCATGCCATTACCATCTTCCGTCCCTTGATGGTGCGCCGGGCCAACAAGAATGGACAGTTTCTTGGTTATGCCGTTTCCGGCACCCCGGCGGACTGTGTCAAGATCGGCATCAGCGAACTTTTCGAGACACCCTTCGACCTGGTCGTTTCCGGGATAAACCAGGGGGCGAACGTGGGGGTGAATGTCCTTTATTCGGGAACCGTATCCGCCGCGACGGAGGCGGCCATAATGGGCGTCCCTTCACTGGCTGTTTCCCTCGATGCCCACCGGGACGCAGATTTCTCCTCTGCCGCCCGGTACGCCAGGAGAATAGCGGAGTTCATCGTCTCAGGAAAGTTTAAGGGGAAGGCCGCACTGAATGTGAATGTGCCGAATCTGCCGGAGGATAAGATCAAAGGGGTGGCTGTGACTAAGCAGGGGAGAACCAGATTAATCGAAAGCTTTGCCAAAAGGGTTGATCCCAGGGATAATACCTACTATTGGCTGGCCGGGGAGAGCCAGTGCCCGGAGGATGAGGGCCTCGATTCAGATGCACAGGCCCTGAAGAATGGTTGGGTTTCCGTTACCCCGATTCAGTATGATCTCACCTGTTATGCCCTGCTTGCCGAACTGGAAGCGGGAATTAAGGGAGGCATTTAGGGCAGATAGGAGCAATGCCAATAAAACCCGGAGGAGTGAAGAGGAGACATGGTCCACGAGCATAGCCACGATCCCCATAATTATAATCGCGCCTTTGCGATTGGCGTTACCCTCAATATCGCCTTTGTCATTGTGGAGGCGACTTTTGGCATCATGGCCGATTCGCTGGCCCTGCTGGCGGATGCCGGGCATAACCTGAGCGATGTTCTGGGTTTGCTTTTGGCCTGGGGCGCGAGTATTCTGACCAGGCGGACGCCATCGGAACGTCGCACCTACGGATTGCGGAAATCGACGATTTTAGCGGCGCTCTTCAATGCGGTCATCCTGCTTCTGGCCGTGGGCGGCATGGCCTGGGAGGCGGTGCGGCGCTTTAATGATCCTGCTGAAGTTTCAGGCAGTACCGTTATTATCGTGGCCGCCATCGGATTTCTCATCAACGGGGCAACGGCGCTTTTATTCGTGGCAGGCCGAAAAGGCGACCTCAACATCCGCGGTGCCTTCATACATATGGTGGCCGATGCCGCCGTGTCGATCGGGGTGGTCGTAGCCGGTTGCGCCATGCTCTTTACCGGCTGGCACTGGATTGACCCGCTGGTAAGTTTACTCATCGCGGCGGTCATTCTGATTGGCACTTGGGGGCTGCTGAAAGATTCGCTGAATCTGGCGATGGATGCCGTGCCGGAAGGCATTGATCCGCAAGCGGTCAATTCCTATTTAAAGGGTTTGCCGGGCGTACGGGCAGTTCATGACTTGCACATCTGGGGGATGAGCACGACGGAAACCGCATTAACCGCCCATCTTGTCAGACCGGCTGATCAAGATGACGATGCAATCATCGAGCGGGCGAGCCAGGAACTCCATGAACGGTTCGGAATCGATCATACGACACTGCAGTGGGAACGCCAGTGCGTCTTATGTCCCTGCAAGGTCCCGGGGGAAAAAGGCGGTATCTGATGAAATTAAGTCGTTCACTGTTGTTAATCCCCATTATTTTGGTCCTGGCGGGGGTGTTTTTAGCCGCAGTGAATTACGGTGAAGGCCGGGAAAGGAAAACGGTTCTGCTTGCCGTTGGGACAAGCATTATGGATTCTGGCCTCCTGGATGAGTTGACCGCCGCCTTTGAAAAGAAGTCCGGGTATAAGCTGAAACCCCTGGCCATCGGTTCGGGACAGGCGATGGCGATGGGTGAACGGGGGGAGGTGGACGTTCTGCTCGTTCATGATCCCGCCTCGGAAAGGCAGTTCATCACGGCAGGCCATGGCATCAATCGCCGACTGGTCATGTATAACGACTATTACTTGGTGGGACCTCCCGATGATCCGGCGCGGGTGGCCAGGGCCGGATCGATCACCGAGGCTTTTCGGAGAATTGCCGTGGCGGGCGCCCTCTTCATCTCCCGGGGGGATCATTCCGGGAACGACAGATTGGAAAAGGCCCTCTGGCGCGAAGTCGGGCTCCAGCCGGAAACGGCCCGCTGGTACCAGGAAACCGGTCTGGGCATGGGCCACACCCTCCAACTGGCGGCGGACAAGAAGGCCTATGCCCTCGTGGACCGGGCCACCTATTTTGCCTTTCTAGGAAAGATCAACCTTCGACTTTATCTAAAGGGCGGCAAGGGTCTCGTAAATTTGTATCATGTCATTGAGGTTAACCCGGCCCGCTGGCCGAAGGTGAACCGGGCCGGGGCCAGGGCATTCTCCGAATTTCTCCTCTCTGATGATTTTCAGCGGCTGGCGGAAAATTTTGGCAGATCAAAATACGGGGAGACGCTTTTTCATGCGGGTCGGGGCAAAACAGAAGATTATTTTAAATGACAGGAGCTGCGCGGGTTGTTTAGGCTGAAGCCTGGAGCAACAAAATAGGTCGGGCGTCCCGCCTGACCGGTCAGGCAAATAGCGTTCCCACGGTCTAAAAGCCTACAGTCTATCTACCTGAGTACTTACAAATGCCCTTGTAATTATTCCCCGGTTAGTTTACCCTTGGCGCCATCAACAGGGGTGTGGGGCATGGTGATTAGGAGCGGAAAAGCCGGTTATTTCTCGATGATCGTTATGGCGGCGGCCGCGCTGGTCCTCTTCACGAGCGCTAGTGACGGTCAGTCCCGGGAAAAAAAGACGGTCATTCTGGCGACCACTACCAGCCTGGTGGATTCAGGCCTCCTGGACGTCCTGATCCCGTCCTTTGAAAAGAAAACGGGGTTCCTTGTCAAGGCCCTGTCCGTCGGTTCCGGACAGGCCATGATGCTGGGCGAGCGGGGCGAGGCGGATGTCCTTTTCGTCCATGATCAGGCGGCAGAAAAGTCCTTAATGACAAAAGGTTCGGGGATAAACCGCCGGCTGGTCATGTACAATGATTTTTATATAGCAGGACCAGCCCATGACCCGGCCGGGATCATGGGCGCCCCCTCCGCCTTGGAAGCATTCAAAAGAATTGCCGCCTCCGGCTCGCTGTTCATCTCCCGTGGCGATGGCTCAGGGACTGACCGCAAGGAAAAATCCCTCTGGGCGCTGGCGGGGCTGAACCCTGAGGGCAGGAAATGGCATCAGGAAACGGGGACAGGAATGGGACAGACCCTCCAGGTGGCGGCGGAAAAGCGGGCCTATACGCTCGTCGATCGGGCCACCTTCCTGGCCTTTGCGGGAAAGATTGACCTCACGGCCTTTGTAAAAGGAGGGAAACATCTCTGGAATATTTATCATGTCATCGAGGTCAACCCGGTGAAATGGCCGAAGGTTAACCAGGCCGGGGCCAAGGCCTTCGCGGATTTTCTTCTCTCTGCGGAGACTCAGAGGGCGATAATGAATTACGGCCGGCCCCGGCTTGCCGAGCCCCTCTTTTTTGCCGGGCGGGATAAGACAGAGGAAGAATTGGACAGATAAATGGAACTGGTTTTTGAAGGTCTCAAACAGGCATTTTATTTGTTATTTACCCTTGATCCCGAGGTGCTGGGGATCACCTTCCTTTCACTTAAGATATCCGGCACGGCGACCCTGATCAGCATGTTTCTGGGGATATCCATCGGAACCTGGATCGCCCTGGCGGAGTTTCCGGGGAAGCGGTTCGTGGTCAGCCTGGTCAATACCGGGATGGCCCTGCCGCCGGTGGTGGTTGGTCTTTTTGTCACCATCTCCCTCTGGAGAAGCGGTCCTTTCGGATTCCTGGGAATCCTCTACACGCCTGCCGCCATGATCCTGGCCCAGGCGGTAATCGCCACCCCCATCGTTACGGGTATTTCGCTTGCGGCCATTCAGCACCTGCCCCGGCAGCTGCGGATGCAGATTATGGCCCTGGGGGCGACGAGGCTGCAGATGATCCGGATGCTGCTCAGAGAGGCCCGACTTCCCCTGCTGGCGGCCGTCATGGCCGGGTTTGGCGGCGTGATCTCCGAAGTGGGCGCCTCCATCATGGTAGGCGGCAACATCAAGGGATATTCCCGGGTACTGACCACGGCCACCGTCATGGAGACAGGCCGGGGCAATTTCTCCCTCGCTATTGCACTCAGCATCATCCTGTTGCTCCTGGCATTTACGATCAACGCCATTCTCACCCAGATCCAGCAGCAGGACCGGCCTCAATGACGGCGAATCATCCCATCCTGGAAGTTCAGGATCTCCAGGTGGCAAGGCAGGGTCAGCTTGTCCTCGATGTTCCCTCCTTGCTGATTCACAAGGGGGAGACACTGGCCCTCTTGGGACCAAACGGGGCAGGCAAATCGACCCTGCTTTATACCCTGGCCTGGTTGATGAGCCCCCTGCGAGGGCGATTAATCTTTAAGAATAAAATGATCCACACGTCCGCAGAGGTATTTTCTTACCGCCGGGCCATTACCATGGTCTTTCAGCAGCCGCTCCTTTTTAAAGGGTCCGTTTTTGAAAATGTGGCCTCGGGCTTGAAGTTCCGGGGAGAAAAAAGTGAAAAGATTGCCGCGGAGGTGGCGGAAGTCCTCGAAATATTCGGCATCTCACATCTCGGACATCGTCCGGCGCGAAATATTTCCGGCGGAGAAGCCCAGCGCGCGAGTCTCGCCAGGGCCTTTGCCCTGAGGCCGGAGATCATCTTTCTCGATGAACCCTTCTCCTCTCTCGACGAGCCCACCAGGAACAACATGATAGACGATCTTGAGAGGATCTTGAGAGAAAGGGGTGCAACCGCCATCCTGGCCACCCATGATCGTCTTGAAGCCCTCAGGCTGGCGGACCGGATTGCGGTAATGAACGCGGGCGAAATCGCCCAGATCGGTGGCGGACAGGAGGTGATAAACCAGCCTGTCAATGAACTGGTGGCCTCTTTTGTCGGCATGGAAACAGTCTTCGCCGGCCAGATAACCAGGGCCGAGGGCGGGTCCTTTATCATCTCCCTGGCCGGGCGGGAGATCGAAGTCGCGGGAGTGGCCTGCCCCGGTGAACGGGCCGTCTGCTGCCTCCGCCCTGACCAGGTCACCATCTGGGAGAACACGGATCACCGCAAAATAAGCGCCAGGAATATTTTCCCGGCCCGGATAACAAGAATAACCCCGCTGGGACCATTCTTCCGTGTGGCCCTCGATTGCGGGTTTCCCCTTGTGGCTTTCGTGACCAGCCAAGCGCGGGAAGATCTGGACCTCTGCGAGGGCAAGGAAGTAGTGGCCTCCTTCAAGGCCACGGCC
>JAXMLI010000163.1:0-10600 GCA_034368785.1 Smithellaceae bacterium
TCCCTTTGAAGGGGAGGGGGAAGGGGGGCTTAGGTCTCCCGTTGAAGTGGAGGGGGAAGGGGGGCTTCGGTCTCCCTTTGAAGGGGAGGGGGAAGGGGGGCTTAGGTCTCCCCTTGAAGGGGAGGGAGAATGCCCGGCAAAGACGGCCATGGTGCCTCAGAAAGAACAGTATAAGGACAAGTGCAATTTACTAACAGGAGATTCGAGTATTTTAACGGGTAATAATATGTCACAACCGAAGAGAATAGCACTTGTCACGGGAGGCTCCCGCGGGATAGGCCGGGCCATCGTGCTGAAGCTTGCCTCGCAGGGTGTGTTCCCATATATCAATTACCTTAGTCACGAAGATCAGGCCCGGGAAACCCTGGAAATGGTGAGAAGATCGGGAGCGGATGGGATGCTCTGCCGTTGCGATGTGGCCGACCATGAGGGGATAAAGTCTCTGGTTAAGGATATTCTCCAACAGCAGAGGCGTATAGATATTCTCGTAAATAACGCCGGGGTCAATCACGACAGCCTCTTTATGCGGATGCAGAAAGAGAAATGGGATCAGATGATCTCCACGAACATTACCGGGGTATTTAACTGCTCTCAGGCGGTGATAAGACCGATGATGAAGCAGCGCTGGGGAAGGATCATCACCATCACCTCCGTGGTGGCCGAGGGGGGAAATGCCGGTCAGGCCGCTTATGCCGCCACCAAGGCCGCCGTCCTGGGGCTCACCACCTCGCTGGCCAAGGAGCTGGGGGGGAGGAATATCTGCATCAACGCCGTTTCCCCCGGTTTCATCGCTACCGACCTGACTGGCGGTATGGCGGATAAGGAAAAAAACAAGATTCTGCCTCAAATACCCCTGGGCAGGCCGGGCACACCGGATGACGTGGCCAGCCTGGTGGCCTTTCTGGCCTCTGACGAGGGCGGATACATCACGGGACAGGTGATCAGGGTTAACGGCGGCCTATATATGTAGGCATTAGTAACTGCTCAGATTCATAGGCGCAAAGGCCCAAGGAAATCTGACCGATCCGACTGATCAGACCGATCCGTCTGGTTGCGTAAACGAGGCAAGATGACTTTGCCCCTATGAACCTGAGCAGTTACAACACGATTTTACAAGGAGGGACATGCATGACAATAGAGGAGAAGGTTGTTGATATCATCGTAGAGCAGCTTGAGGTGACGAAGGAGGAATGTGTTCCCGAAGCATCTTTCATCGATGACCTGGGCGCCGATTCGCTTGATCTGGTGGAGCTGATCATGGAATTGGAAGAAAGCTTCGCCATTCAGATATCCGACGAGGAACTGGAGAAGATTCGCACCATCCAGGATGTTATAGATTTCATCAAGACTAAGTCGGCTTCTTAAAGTTTGTCCGGGAGGTTATATTGAAGAGAAGGGTCGTAGTTACCGGGCTGGGCGCCTTAACGCCCCTGGGCAACTCCGTGGAAGAGACGTGGCAGGGCATCTCGGAGGGACGCTCCGGTATCGGCCGGATCACCAGATTTGACTGTACCGCCTATGAAACGAAGATCGCCGGTGAGCTCAAGGGTTTTGATCCACTGATTTTTATACACAGGAAAGAGGTCCGTCGCTACGATGATTTTATCATCTACGCCCTGGCGGCGGCAGCAATGGCCGTGCAGGACGCGCGGCTCGTCATCAACGACGACAATGCCGAACGGACAGGGGTGATCATCGGCTCGGCCATCGGGGGGTTGACCACCATGGAAAGGGAAAATCTTTCCCTCCACAAAAACGGTCCGGGTAAGATGTCTCCTTTTATCATTCCCGCCGCCCTATGCAACCTGGCCGCCGGCCAGGTATCCATAAAACAGGGCGCCAAGGGTCCCATTAACTGCACCGTAACCGCCTGTGCCGCCGGCACCAACGCGATCGGCGAGGCGGGGAGGGTTATTTTGAGAGGCGACGCGGAGGTGATGATTGCCGGCGGCGCCGAAGCGGCGATCTCTCCTCTGGCGGTCGCGGGATTCAACGCCATGAGGGCCATCTCGACCCGTAACGACCTGCCCGCAGAGGCCAGTCGCCCCTTTGATCGGGAACGGGACGGCTTTGTCATCAGCGAGGGCGCCGGCATTGTCATTCTGGAAGAACTGCAAACCGCCCGGAAGCGGGGGGCCAGGATATATGGAGAGCTTGTGGGGTACGCCTCTACCGCCGACGCCTATCACATGGCCGCCCCGCCGCCGGGACACGCCGGCGCGGCCCGTTGCATGATGGCAGCCTTGAGGGATGCGGGCATGGCCCCGGATGAATTGGAATACATCAACGCCCACGGCACCTCCACCCAGATCAACGATGCCTATGAGACCGAGGCAATCAAGACCGTCTTTGGCGAACATGCCAGAAAGCTGGCCGTCTCTTCAACGAAATCCATGACCGGACATATGCTGGGCGCCGCCGGTGGCGTGGAGGCGATTTTTTCCCTGAAGGCTATGCAGGAGGGGCTCATTCCCCCCACGATCAACCTCCAAAATCCCGACCCCCAGTGCGATCTTGATTACGTGCCAAATCACGCCCGCAAGGCGGCCATCCGGACGGCCATGTCCAGCAGTTTCGGCTTCGGCGGGGCCAATGCCGTCCTGGTATTTCGGGAGTTTGAGAACTGAAATATGACGACTTCGTAAAAAGTCCGGATGCTGACCCAGGCGCGCAAATCCCGAGGAATGAGGCATACTTGTGGCATGGGCGTCCCGCCCGTGGATCACGGCCAAGATGGCCGTGCCACAAAAAGTACGCAACATTCCGACTTTTTACGAGGGCATAAGATATGCGAGAGAACAGAATTATCATCGGCGCCGATCATGCCGGTTTTACCCTGAAAGAGAAGATAAAAACCTTCATCGGCAAAAAAGACTTGGAAGTGACAGACGCGGGCACCGATAGCGAGTCCTCGGTGGATTACCCGGATTTCGGCGCCCTGGTGGCCGGCCGCGTCTCCAGCGGTGAATTTTCCCGCGGCATTCTTATCTGCTCCTCCGGGGTAGGTATGTCTATCGTGGCCAACAAGTTCCCGCGCGTCCGGGCGGTGCTCGCCCTGGACGAGGAAACGGCCAGGATGAGCAGGCTCCACAACGATACGAATATTCTGGTCCTCGCCGCGAAAAAAAATGATGAAGAAACCGCCTTTCGGATAGCAGACGCCTGGCTGGAAGGCCCCTTCGAGGCGGGTCGTCATGCCCGGCGGGTGGCCAAGATCATGGAGATCGAAGAACGACTGGCGCGGGTTCGCCCGACAGCCCAGACAACGGAGGATTGATGTCCCATTTGCAAAAAACAGATCCGGAAGTGGCCCGGGCCATTCTTCAGGAAACCGCCAGGCAGGCGGGAAAACTCGAACTTATCGCCTCGGAGAACTTCGTCAGCGAATCCGTACTCGAGGCCCAGGGCAGTACGATGACCAACAAGTACGCGGAGGGTTATCCGGCTGCGCGCTATTATGGCGGGTGTGAATATGTGGATATTGTGGAATCCCTGGCGATCGAACGATGCAAACAAATATTCCGGGCGGAGCATGTCAATGTTCAGCCCCATTCCGGCGTACAGGCAAATATGGCGGTTTACTTTACCCTGCTTAAGCCGGGCGATACCATCCTCGGGATGAACCTCTCTCATGGCGGCCACCTTTCCCACGGCAGCCCGGCCAGCTTTTCGGGGAAGCTCTATCAGAGCGTTTTCTACGGCGTGGATCGGGAAACGGAACTGATCGATTTCCAGGAAGTGGAGGATATGGCCCGCAGGCATAAACCGAAACTCATTGTCGTCGGGGCGAGTTCCTATCCCCGGCAGATTGATTTCACGAGGTTCCGGAAAATCGCCGATGAGTGTGGCGCGATGATCATGGCGGACATCGCCCATATCATTGGCCTTGTGGCAGCCGGTCTCCATCCCTCGCCGATTGGCGCCTGTGAGTTCGTCACCTCCACCACCCACAAAACGCTCCGCGGTCCGCGCGGGGGATTGGTCATGTGTGAGGAAAGGTTCGGCAAAACTCTGGATGCCAAAGTCTTCCCCGGGATGCAGGGAGGTCCGCTGATGCACATCATCGCCGCCAAGGCCGTGGCCTTTAAGGAGGCGCTTACTGAGGATTTCCGGCATTACCAGGCTCAGGTTCTGAAAAATGCCCGGGTGCTTGGTCAATCGTTGATGGACGCCGGCTTCCGCCTGGTTTCCGGCGGAACCGACAACCACCTTATCCTGGTGGATCTGACCAGCAGGGGCATCACCGGCAAGACGGCCCAGGAGGCCCTGGACCAGGCCGGGATCACGGCAAACCGCAACAGCATCCCCTATGATCTCCAGAGCCCCCAGATAACCAGCGGGATCAGGTTCGGCACCCCGGCGGTAACCACCCGGGGGATGAAGGAGGCCCAGATGAGGATCATCGCGGCCCTGATCGTGGAGACCTTAAAAAACACGGAGGATTCAAAGAAACTGCAGGAAATCAGGGAAGAGGTGGGCAGGCTTTGTGAGAGTTTCCCCCTGTACCCCGAGCGCCTGTCCGTCCGGGAAGAACTGCCGCCCGTCTCGCTAAAAAGGCGAATGGCGTAAATAAGGCTTAAGGCTTGGGAATTGGGGGTTTAGGGCCTTACGCCTTAAACCTTTCGCCTTCAAATAGGTAACAATATGACCGCTGAGAATGAGATCTCTGATAGCCCCCCGGGGCGGCTGAATAATCGGCCCATATGGGAAGATTACTTCATGGATATCGCGAGCCTGGTTGCCAGGCGGGCCACCTGTTGCCGCCGTATGGTGGGGTCCGTGCTCGTCAGGGATAAGCGAATTCTCGCCACGGGTTACAACGGCGCACCTTCGGGCCTCCGTCACTGTCTCGATATCGGATGCCTACGGGAAGAGATGAAGATACCCTCGGGGGAGCGGCATGAACTCTGCCGCGGTCTCCACGCCGAGCAAAACGCCATCATCCAGGCCGCCTTGCATGGGGTAAGCGTCAAGGGCGCCAGCCTTTACTGCACTAATCACCCCTGCATAATTTGCGCGAAGATGCTTATCAACGCGGGCATTGTTGAAGTTATCTTCAAGGATGGCTATATGGACCGCCTGGCGGGTGAAATTCTGGCGGAGGGCGGCGTAAGGGTGTTGCAGCTATGAAATGTCCCTTCTGCGGCCATGGTGACAACCGGGTGATAGACTCCCGGCTAAGCAAGGACAACAGCGCCATCAGAAGAAGACGAGAGTGCCTGGCCTGCGGCAAGCGTTTCACCACCTATGAATTCGTGGAAGAAATCCTGCCGCTGGTCGTCAAGAAGGACGGGAGACGGGAGGCCTTTGATCGGGGCAAGCTCCTGGCGGGGATCAAGAAGGCCTGTGAAAAGAGGCCGATCGGCATCGAGGCCATGGAGAATTGCGTCGATAACATCGAAAAGGCCTGCCAGGACCATCCCGCACGGGAGATCTCTTCCTCGCTCATCGGGGAAAAGGTCATGACGGAACTCCGTAAGCTCGACGGGGTGGCCTATGTCAGATTTGCCTCGGTATACCGGGACTTTCGGGACATAAACGAGTTTCTGGATGAACTCAAAGGGCTCCTCCAGGACCAACGATCAACGATCAATGATCAATGATCGTTGATAATTGATAATTGATAATTATGTTTACGGGCATAATCAGAGACCTGGGAACGATCAAGGCCATCAGCCGCCGGGGCCAGGAGGCCGTCCTGGAGGTGAAGACCGGCCTGGACCTCTCCCTGGTAAATATCGGAGACAGTATCGCGGTAAATGGCGCCTGTCTGACGGCTACAGACAAGGGGAAAGAGACCTTCTTTGCCGATGTCTCCGTCGAGACCATGTCCCGGACAAATCTGAAACTTCTTCAGCCGGGCGACAGGGTAAATCTGGAGACGGCCCTGCGCCTCTGTGATTTGCTCGGCGGGCATCTGGTTTTGGGGCATGTGGACGGCCTGGGAAAGATCCTGGAGAGGTCGGAAAAGGGCGGGGGCATCCGTCTCGGTTGCGAGGCGCCCGCCAACCTGAATCGCTATCTGGTGGAGAAGGGTTCCA
The DNA here is from genome assembly GCA_034368785.1 of Smithellaceae bacterium. GTDB lineage: Bacteria > Desulfobacterota > Syntrophia > Syntrophales > CAMTWB01 > CAMTWB01. Next base: position 6,042 of record JAXMLI010000163.1, read on the forward strand.
TCACGATCGATGGGGTGAGCCTCACCGTAAATGAATGCAAAGGCCACCGGTTTTATGTTAATATCATCCCCCATACCGGCCGGGAGACCACGCTGGGAATGAAAAAAATCGGCGCCCTGGTAAATCTGGAAACGGATATCCTGGGCAAGTACGTGGAGAAGCTGCTTGGCGCCGGCGCCAAAACCTATTGAAAGCAATGAATTAAATGAAGAAGACAAGCAGGTCAATAGGTCAATAGGTCAAGCATCCTGCTTGATTTGGCTTGACCGGGCAGGCAAGATGCCTGCCCTATTTTCAGGTGAAAAAATAATGAAGAAGATAAATCCGATTAGTGAAGTCATCGAGGATATTAAAAACGGGAAGATGATCATCCTGGTGGATGACGAGGACCGGGAAAACGAAGGGGACCTCTGCCTGGCCGCGGAATTTGTCACCCCCGAGGCGATCAATTTTATGGCCCGTTACGGGCGGGGGTTGATCTGTCTTACCTTAAGTGAAGAGATCGCCGATAACCTGAATCTTCACCCCATGGTGAGGGACAACCAGTCTCCCTATGGAACGGCCTTTACCGTTTCCATCGAAGCCAAAAGAGGGGTTACCACCGGGATCTCTGCCGCGGACCGGGCCACCACCATCAGGACCGCGGTGGCCGATGATGCCGTACCGGGCGATCTCGTGAGCCCCGGCCATGTCTTTCCCATCCGCGCCCGCAAGGGCGGGGTTCTCGTCCGGACGGGCCAGACGGAAGGTTCCGTGGACCTGGCGCGCCTGGCCGGTCTGCGACCAGTCGGGGTAATCTGCGAGATCATGAAAGACGATGGCACCATGGCCCGGATGCCCGATCTGGAGGTCTTTGCGCGGGAACATCAACTGAAGATCGCCACCATTGCCGATCTCATCGATTTCCGGATGCAGCATGAATCCCTCATCAGGCGCGCGGCACAGGCCATGATACCGAGTCGTTTCGGCGGTGATTTCACGATTATGGTCTACGAAAACGAAGTGGACGACATGAAGCATGTGGCCCTGGTCAAGGGTGAGATCGGCCCGGACGATGAGGTTCTGGTCCGGGTTCATTCCGAGTGTCTCACCGGCGATGTCTTCGGCTCGGAAAGATGCGATTGCGGCGATCAACTTCATAAGGCCATGGAGATGGTGGCGAAGGAAGGCAAGGGGGTCATTGTCTACATGCACCAGGAGGGACGAGGCATCGGCCTGATCAACAAGATCCGCGCCTACTCCCTGCAGGAGCAGGGGAAGGACACGGTGGAGGCCAACATCGAACTGGGATTCAAACCGGACTTGCGGGACTACGGTATCGGCGCCCAGATCCTCGTCGATCTCGGGGTGAAAAAGATGCGTCTCATGACCAACAATCCCAAAAAACTGGTTGGTCTGGAGGGCTATGGCATAACCATTACCGAGCGGGTTTCCATCGAGATCACCCCGGGGGGAAACAACATTGATTATCTAACCACAAAAATGAAGAAAATGGGTCATCTGTTGAAGATCTAGGGTGCAGGGGCGGGTTTGAAACCCGTCCCTGCTAACAAAAAAAGGATGGAGCAATCATATGCCAGCGATAACCGAAGGGAAAATTCTTGCGAAGGGAATGCGGTTCGCCATCGTGGCCAGTCGATTCAATGACTTTATCACCGCCAGACTGACGGAAGGGGCCCTTGACGCCCTTTGCCGGGCAGGGGCGGAAGAGAGGGATATCCAGATATTCAAGACGCCAGGCGCCTTTGAGCTGCCTCTGACCGCCAAGAAGCTGGCCAGGAGCGGACGGTTCGATGCCATAATATGTCTCGGCGCCGTCATCAGGGGGGCCACGCCTCACTTTGAATATATCTGCGCGGAGGTTACCAAGGGCATTGCCGCCGCCGGAATGGAAACAGAGATCCCCGTCGCCTTCGGTGTCCTTACCACAGACAACATCGAGCAGGCCATTGAGCGGGCCGGGACAAAGGCCGGCAACAAGGGCTGGGACGCCGCCATGACCGCCATTGAAATGGTGGATCTCTTCAAGAAAATTGCCCCGTAAGGGCAGGAGAAAGATGTCTCTGTTATCCAGGAAAAGATCGGGTGGTATTTGATGCATCCCAGAAGAAGGGCCAGGGAAGTCGCTTTACAGGTACTCTACGGGCTCGATGCACTGAAAAACGATCCCGACCAGGCCATAGAACTGTTCTGGAAGAACTTCGATGCGCCGGAAGGATCCCGGGAGTTTTCTTCCGCGCTCATCATCGGCGCCTGGTCGCACCGGGATCGGCTTGATAACCATATTATCAGCTGCTCCGAGCACTGGGCGATCCACCGGATGCCCCGGGTGGACAGGTCCATCCTTCGCATTGCCATTTACGAACTCTTCTATTGCCCCGATATCCCCCCCAAGGTAACAATAAACGAGGCAATTGACCTCGGGAAGATCTATGGTTCAGAGAATTCCAGTTCATTCATAAACGGGATACTTGATGCCGTTTACTTAAAGTTACGCTCGGATCATGCAGATAACAATCTCGACCATCCCGATAGACAAAACACAGTGCCATAATCTGGCCCTGGGGCTTTTTTCCGACGAAAGACCTCCCCAGGGCGCCGGGGGACTCATCGACTGGCGGCTGAATGGTCTGATTTCCCGGGAACTGGCCAGAGGACGGCTCAGAGGCGCTTTCCAGGAGGAACTGATCCTGTTTCACCCCGCCCGGATAAAGGCGGAGGCGCTCCTCTTCTATGGCTTCGGGGAGGCAAGGGATATCACCATTGAGCGGCTGCATGAGGCAGGTCGGGGTATGACCGGCACCATGATCAGGATATCCCGCCCGGATTTTACCCTGAGTCTTCCCGTCGCCCGCCACGGCAACCTGGATACGGCATCCATGACCGAGGCCCTTTTGACAGGCTGTTTCGAAGTGGTTGCCTCGCAGGGAGAACCGCCGGGGAAACTGCCCTCCCTGCTGGTCGAGCGGAACTCGCTGGATGAGGCCATTGCGGGATTTAACCGGTTTCAGCGGAACCACAATATTTATGAATTGCGGATTGCGGATTAACCCCGCAGCATCGATCACTGGTGAATAGATGGATATGAGGATTATCATCATCGGCGCGGGGGAGGTCGGCTTCCATGTGGCCCACATGCTTTCCAATGAGGGGAAGGATGTGGTGGTCATCGACAGGGACGAGGCGCGGCTCAATAATATCTCCGAAAATCTTGACGTCGAGACCATCCTGGGAAGTGGAAGCAGCCCCGAAATCCTGCGGAAGGCCAGGATAGACCACGCGGATATGCTGGTGGCCCTCACCGACAGTGACGAGACCAACATGATTGCCTGTCTCCTTGCCTCCACCCAGTCCCGGATCCCCCTGAGGATTGCCCGGATTCGCAATCCCGAGTTGAGCAGCAACGCGTTGCTCCTGGACAAGGATCACCTCAATATCGATCTTTGCATCAATCCCGAGATGGAAGCGGCCAATAATGTGATCAACCTCCTGGAGTATCCGGGGGCCTCGGAAATATTTTCCTTTGCCGAAGGAAGGATCAAGGTCCTGGGGTTTACCATCGACAAACCTTTCCCCGACGTGGGCAAAAAACTCTGGGAACTCAGGCAACGCTACCGGGAGGTAAAGGTCCTTATCGCCTCCATCATCCGCAACAATAAACTGATCGCGCCCACGGGCGATTCAGAAATCCTGCTCAACGATTACGTTTTTGTCGTTACCGAGACCAGCGAGGTCAGAAACGTCCTGGGCATCTTTGGCAAGGATACGGGGCTGCCACGGCGGGTGATCATCGTCGGCGGCGGCGCCATGGGATTGATGCTGGCCGAGCTGATTGAGAAGAAGAACATTACCACCCGGATTATCGAAAAGAGTAAAGATCGCTGTGAGGTGCTGGCTTCCCGGCTGGATAAGTCGATCATCCTGCATGGCGACGGCACGAGCCAGGACCTCCTGAGACAGGAAAACATACAGGACACGGACTTCTTCATCGCCGTGACCAACGACGAAGAGGCGAACATCCTGGGCGCCCTGCTCGCGAAACAACTGGGGGCGAAGAAGGTAATCTCCCTGATCAGCCGCATAGATTACATCCCCCTTGTTTCCGCGGCCGGCATTGACGGGGTGATAAACCCCAGAGGGGCCGCCATCAGCAGGATCCTGCATTTTTTCCGCAAGGGCAAGATAATTTCCGCCACGCCCCTGCGGGACGAGAAGATAGAGGCATTCGAATTCATCGCCCTGGAAACCTCTGACATCACCAACCGGTCCTTCAAAAACATGAACCTGCCCAAGGGCGCCATCGTGGGCGCCATTGTCCGCGATGACCAGGTAATCATCCCCGACGGCGAATCGATGATCCTCCCGGGTGATCATGTAATCATCTTCACCCCCCGTTCGTCCCTCGCTCAGATAGAGAAACTACTGACGGTAAAGCTGGAATACTTCGCATGAAGGCGAAACAGGTTTTCTATACCCTGGGCGGATTCCTCCTGGCCCTGGGATTTACCATGCTTATCCCGTTGGCCTGTTCCCTTTACTACGGGGAGGGGGACGCCCTT
>JAXMLI010000164.1:0-11068 GCA_034368785.1 Smithellaceae bacterium
AGCTCATAAATATTATTTTCAAGTTGTTTTACTTCAGATGCATCAGTTATATGGGTCCTCCCATTGAGAAAATCTACGGCTAGATATTTTGCTTTAACCAAATATTTGCCAACGGCAGGCTTCCAATCAATATTTTTTAGCGCATCATCATCTACGGCCTCTAATATGGTGCTAAGCCATGATTTTATAGAACCTGCTTCAATATCTTCAAGAATCAGAATAGGTTCAATATTTGAATCAATGGCCCTTATTAAAGACCTGTCAAATTCGTGGAAGGTTTCAATCATTTCCTGCATTGCTCGAAATACCCTAGCAGGATCTCTAGAACCCTTTTCAAATCTGATTTCTATACAATAGTCGGCTTTTGGCGGTTTTGTCATTTTATTTAATCTTAGAAGTTAACGGCGAGATGAGCTGAGCGGGCCGGTTGCCTGACGGTGGAACCGTCAGGCGAGGAACGCGAGTCTCCAGCGTCTTGTGGTCGGCGCGTCTTTTTGCGCCGACCCCAAGACGCTGGCGCAGCAGCTCGCCGTTGAGCGGCGCGATCACGCGCCGCTCAACAGATATTAGACAGAAAAATAATATTACAATAAGATAATTCTGCCTATCACATTGCACGTAAAAACTTTATTATTTCCCGGAACATCGCCCTGAATTGACAAACTTCCGAAGCGACCCGCCCGCCCCTACCCGATCTTCAAAACCATCGCCGCGCCCGTATCGCCGGCGGCGCAGCCGGCCCAGAGGAGATAACCGCCGCCCAGTTTCACCACTTCTTCTATCCCCTCGATGATATTCCGGCCCGCGGTGGGGGCCTGAGGATGGCCGTAAACCAGGGTGCTGCCGTAGTTGTTCATATTGTTGACATCGAGGCCTAATTCCTTGGCCAGGAAAATGTCGTTGGCGGCGAAGGGATTGTGGGTCTTGATCGCCTTGAGGTCGCCTGTGCCTATCCCGGCGCGCTCCAGGGCCATCTTAGCCGCGGGCGGAACGGCCATGGCCATGAAGCCTTTTTTGGCCCGGGAATATCCATAGGAAAGGAGCTGGATCTCTACCCCGGCATCGGCGCTCAGCTCCCTGGCCTTATCCCGGGTAGTCACCACCAGAGCGCAGTTGCCGTCCGCCGGGTGGGTCTGAGAGCCGAAGGTATGGGTCCCCTCGGGTAACACCGGTTTCAGACCGGCCAGGCCATTGGCGGTGGTCTCCATGACGCCTTCATCTTCCTCCACCAGGATGGTCTTGTTCTTCCCCGCCTTTACCTCTACCGGGAACAAATAGCGCCGCTGAAAAGCCCGGTCGTCGGCCAAGGCAGACAGGTACTGTTCGTACCGCCGCAGGGCGACCCGGTCGCATTCCTCCCGGGTGATGCCCGTCTCTTTGGCCACATTCTCCGCCGTCTGGATCATGGCCCCCTTCGCCCAGGGATCGCGGCCGAAATTGTCCATCATCCAGTTTTCCGCGAGGACCTGTCCGCCCGGACCGTTGGGATTGGGCCAGATCGTGTGGGGACCATTGGAACAGCGATCGGCCATCAGGACGTACACATTCTGATAGAGGCCCGTTTCCACGCCAATAGCGGCCTGGTTAATGCAGGTCGCCGAGGTCGTGCAGGCCTGGCTGATGAGCATGCCGGGAATGGAAGCGGCGCCGATCAGAGCCGCCGCCCAGGGACCGCCGTAGAACCACTGGGGCTGGCCGATGGTCATCCCCAGAAAAAGGTAATCGAACATGCCCGGGTCCCAGGTTTTTTCCGCGAGGAACCTCTTCGAGGTGTCGGCGGCCAGCGTGAGGGCATGTTCGTTGGCCAGTTGTCCCTGCCACCGGCAGAAGGGGGTTGAATAATAACCGCGATAGGGGATGAATGACTTGGTCAGCATATGATTTACCTCCTGATTAAGTAACATTCTGGTTCAATCTGAAAGATTGAACCAGCGTCAAAAATTCTCAGCCTTGTATGGACGCCAGGGATGGCGCCACTAATGTTTTGGTTCAATATGCAAGATTGAACCACCCGAATGTCAGGCGGGACGCCTGACCTATAATAGATGGTCTCGCTTGGCGCGTTCATAACAGGATAAAAGCCTTCGGTCTATCTACCTGAGTGGTTACCGTTTGATTAATGTTTTGGTTCAATCTGCAAGATTGAACCAGCGCCAGTCTTCCGTCTTAAGCCTGTCTTCACCTCACCCGTCGCTCCACCGGCCGTAGCGCTCCCGCAGGACCCGATGGAGGATCTTCCCCGTGGGCGTCCGGGGCATCTGGGCATCGGCAATGAAATCCAGGGTCTTGGGCCGCTTGTAGCCGGCGAGTTTCCCCTTGGTAAATTCCATGATCTCCCCGGCCAGTTCCTCCGACGGACTGTATCCCTCTTTCAAAACCACTACCGCCTTCACCGTCTCGCCCCATTTGGGATCGGGGATGCCGATCACCGCCACGTCCCGGACGGACGGATGGGCCGCCACCAGGTTCTCCACCTCCGATGGATAGACGTTCTCCCCGCCGCTGATGATCATGTTGGCCTTGCGGTCCACCAGCACGTAATAGCCGTCCTCGTCCCGCCGCCCCATATCGCCGGCGGAAGACCATTCTCCCTGAAAGGCCTCCCTCGTTTTAACCGGGTCATTAAGATACTCTTTGAAGAGCATGGGGGTGCGATAAAATAATTCGCCCACCTCGCCGTCGGGAACCTCGTTGCGGTTCTCATCGAGGAGCTTGATCCGGTCCACGCCGAAAATCTCCCGGCCGATGGAGCCGAGTTTCTTGAACTGCTCCTCGGGCCGGAGCAGGGTCACCAGTCCCCCTTCGGTGCTGCCGTAGGCCTCCCACAATTCGGCATTTTTGAAGTAGTCCATGATCTGGAGTTTCAGTTCCTTCCGCGCCGGGGCCGAGGAGATCAGAAGCTGCCGGATCGAGGAAACATCGAAGGAGTTCTTTACCTCTTCCGGCAGGGACAGGAGCATTACATAGTGCGTCGGCACCAGGGAGGTGAAGGTAATCCGGAAATCCTGAATCGTCTTCAGGAGATCCACCGGATCGAAACTCGTCATATTATAGACAAAGACCGGCGCCGAGACGAGGGTGTAGGGGAAGGAATAGAAGATGGAGTTGACGTGGCACATGGGCATGACGAGCATCACCTTGTCGGTGGGCCTTACCCCCATGTTGATATTGTTGAGCACATACTGGGCGTGATAGCTCTCATGGGTGCGGACCACCCCTTTTGGTCGGCCCGTGGTGCCCGAGGTGTACATGATCGTCCAGGGATCATCCCCGTCCACGATAATCTCCGGCTCGCCCGGATCGGAGGCCGCGAGCCATTCTTCATAACCTGAGTAACCCTTGGGCGGCGGTCCCTCTCCCAGATAGATGTAACCATCGGGCGGGACGGGCAGTTTGTCCCGGATCCCCTCGATCAGCCCGACAAAGGGTTCCTCCACGATGAAGGCCCGGCAGGAGGCGTGATTTACAATGTATTCGATCTCCGGCCCGGCCAGGCGGAACATCACGGGCACCACGACCTGCCCGCCCTTGGCGCACCCCGCCAGGATGTCCATCCATTCCCCGCGATTATAGGCGAGGACGGCAACGGGCGCTCGCGGACCCACGCCCAGCTTCTGGAGACCCCTGGCCAGACGGCAGGCCCGGTCGTTCCAGTCCCGGAAGGAATAACTTTGGCGTTTGTCCTGCCAGCCGAGCTTATCGGGATACAGGGAGGCATTCATCTTGAGCACCGTCCCCGCGTGCATCCATTTACTGATGGTCATGAAAACCTCCCCTTCACAGAACAACGATCAACGATCATTGTTCATTGGTAACTGCGCAGGTAGGTAGACTGTAGGAGGGCGCCAAGCGAGACCATTTCTCATAGGTCAGGCGTCCCGCCTGACATTCGGTGATTAATGGTTCCCGCCATTTGCCTGGCCGGTCAGGCGGGTCGCCTGACCTATTTTGTTACTTCGGCCAACAGCCAAAACAACCTGAGTAGTTACGTTCATTGATCAGTTGCATAAAGCGCGGCGCCGATGGCCCCGGTTAACTGCGGATGGCGGGGGCAGAGGACCTCCCGGCCCAAGAGTTCGGCCATCATCGTCGCGAGATAAGGGTTATGGGCCACCACCCCGCCCGTCATCACCGGGGTTTCCTCCAGGGTGTCCATCTCTCTTATCCGCTTGATTACGGACAGGAAGAGTCCTTTTACTATATCCGGCACCCCCCGGCCCTGCCGGATCTTCTCCAGGACCTCCGTGGCGGAAAAGACGGTGCAGTAGCTTCCCAGCTCCACCAGTTGCTCCGAGCTACGGGCCAGGAAATCAAGTTCCTCCAGGGGTATATCCAGCCGGAGGGCCATCTCTTCGAGGAACGCCCCGGTCCCGGCGGCGCATTTCCGGTTCATCCGGAAGGCCGTCCGCCGTCCCTGCTGATTCACCTTGATGATCTTGTTGTCCTGCCCGCCGATGTCGATGATGGTCATCGCCCGGGCGAATTCCTGGTAACAGCCCCGGGCATGGCAACTGATTTCGGTTTTGCAATCCGCCTCCGGAGCAATGTTTCCCCGGCCGTAACCGGTGGCCACGAGTCCGGCCAGCTCGGTCCTGCTCGCCCCGGCCATGGACAGCGCCCGCTCCAGGCCCAGGGCGGCGGCGGCGGCGAAATCGGTGCCGGACTTGCCCACATGGTGACCGACCAGCCCTTTCTGCCCATCCAGGATCGCGACCTTGGTCCGGGAGGCGCCAACATCAATCCCGCCGTAGAACAACCGCAACGTTCCTACCCCCTCCCCTGCCCTTCAGGAACCTTCGGCCAGTTGCTCCATGAAGGCCTCGATATTGGTTTTCGTCTGTTCTTCCGAATAGCAGCGCAAATCGTTCAGATCGCCGTTGATCGTCAGGGTTGGGATGCCGGACCCTTTGCTGAGCCGCTCGGGCAGGCCGTAACGATTATTGGAATTGTTGGGGCAGGTCCTGGCGTCATGGAAGATGATCCCGTCGCAGCCGTAGAAGCGGAGAGAACGCCGGATATATTCCTCTTTGAAGGCCTCGTCGCGGACAATGAATAGTTCCGTATAGGCCTCTGCCATGCTGATAAAGGGGTCCGCCGGATCGAGTTGCTCGAAGATCCAGCTGTTGCAGTAGGTGGAGGCCACCACCGCGGCCTGGAGCGCGGAGAACTGCTCGGCGAGCGGCCGCAATTTTCCCCAGACGGGCATTCCCTCCCAGTAAAGCCGGTGCCGCTCCCCCGGGACTGCTGTCACGCCGGTGGCGGCCCTTTCCTGCAACTCCGCGAGGAATCCTTCATAATACTCCACGGCCGCCCGGGTTCCCCGGGCCACCACCGCGGGTCCCATATGGATCGTGGCATCGAAAAAGGTCCAGGGAGAAGGACGGCGAGCCGCCGTTTCGAGACAGGCCCGCCAGAGATCGGAGGTCCGTCGGGACAGGGCCACGGTCTCTTCCAGTTTGTCCGGGCGAAACTTTTCGCCCTTGATCGCTTCCAGCGCGGGAATCAGGTCCTCTATCTGTCGTGCAATATCGGCGATCTGGTACTCCCGGATCTGGCCGATGTCCCGGTGGGTATGGATCCCGAGCAGGGGTGCCTGAAACTCCCGGGCATAGAAAGAAAACCAGTCCTGCACGTCCCGGCATTGGTTGGTGTTGAAGACCAGCACATCCGGCCGGGGCGGACCTTCCAACTGGTAGGCGCTTGTCAGGGGGGTCTTTTTCCGCAGGTAGGAACCAATATCGGCGGTGAGGTAGGAACAGATCTCCGGGGAATAACCGATGCTGTTCGCATAGGGAATCAATTCCGTGGCCATCCGGCTGGCCCCGAGCATGGCGGCATGGTTCTCGGGGAAGTAAACGAGAAAACCCATCGCCCGGAGCAATTCCGCCGGTCCCACACTGGTACACCAGGCGACTTTCCGCGACCGGGTTCTCGCCGCCTCGCCCAGTTCCCGGAAATGATCCGCCATGAGCTGCTTCAGCAGGACGCTGGAGGCAAAATCCCGGCGCTTTAATCCTTCAGGCATCCACGATCACCCGTTCCTTCATCGCCCAAGGTTTTAATCCGTAATCCGTAATCCACAATCCACAATCCACAATCCGCAATATCACCTCTTCGATTCCAGGGCCTTCACCAAGGCCCGCATCGTCCTGTTGTAAGGGGTGGCGATCCCGGCCTGCTCGCCGTATTTCACGAACTGGCCATTGATGAAATCGATCTCGGTGAGGCGTTTCAGCTCGATATCCATGAGCATGGAGGGCTTGTGATGGCCCGCCTTCTTCATGTAGTCCATGCAGTAGGGATAGAAATCCCAGCCCACGGAGATCTCATTGGCCCGGGCCACCTCGACGCATTCCTTCACGAGGGAATCGATGATCTGAAAGACGATGGGGTCGCTCATGGCCTGAGCCATGGTCATCCCGGTGACGGCACAGACGGGATTCATGCAGGCGTTCATGATGGACTTCCGCCAAACCATGGAAACGATCTTGTCGGTCCGTTCCGTAGTGAGTCCGCTCCGGGAGAGCGCCTGGGCAATGGCCAAGGCGGCCCCTCTTGACTGGGGATCCAGTTCCTGGATGAAGTGCGGCGGGTGGTGGAAGGGCATCGTGACGTGACAGGGTTTAACGAGGCTGCAACCGTAATTCACCACCGCCCTCATCACGGGCTTTCTGCCGATGGCCTGGGCCAGGACCAGTTCCGTATCGATCCCGTTCTGCCAGCTGATTACGTACATGCCCTCCCGCATGATACCCTCGATGGCGGAAGACAACAGCGGCAGGACATTGGCCTTGACGGTCACGATCACCACATCCGGCGGATCATCAGCCAGGGCATCCACCATGCCGCAGGTCTTCGCTATCTTCTGATTAAAATTTTCCGCCCCCTCGATGGTGATCCCATCTGTTACGGCCGGGCTGACCAGATCCTGTACAACATCGCAGAGGGTCACCTCATAGCCGCCTTTCGCGAGAAAGGCCGCCACGATGCAACCCACCGGCCCGGCGCCGACCACGGCAAACTTACGGGGAATAAACTCTGGGTCCTCTTTCATATGTTATCCCCTCCTTGTTCTAACTTCTAAGGAACTTAACCTTAAGTAGTTGCAATGATACGTGTGCCCGTGGAGGGACGCGCTCCGTCGCGTCCGAAATACCATTGCCACTGGAAAAGGCCTGGCGGCCATGACGGAGCATGGCCCTCCAAAGACCATAGAATGCAGGGTGCGTCAGGACGCACCACTTGTTTCGGTGCGTTACGCTTCGCTGACGCACCCAGTCTACGCGGAAATAGGGGCGCTGTCCCTATTTTTTATCTCTCATCGCTGACCCGCTTGGCCTTCCCCTCGCTCCGGACCATAGACTTGGGTTCCACCAGGGCAACGTTCACCCCGATACCCAGGATCGCACGGATATGGTGGCTGATCTTCTTCTCCACCTCTTTCCTCTTTTCCGGTCCCAGGTCATAGACCTCTCGCTTCGCCTCCACCTTGACGGCCAGTTGATCCAGATAGCCCTTCTTCGTCACCACGAGCAGGTACTGGGGTTCCACTTCTTCTATCTCCAGGAGTACGCTTTCAATCTGGGAGGGAAATACGTTCACGCCGCTGATGATGAGCATGTCGTCGCTCCGGCCGTAAACCTTTTCCATCCGGACAAAGGTTCGGCCACAGTCGCAACGGTCCCGGGTGAGCTTGGTGATGTCCTTGGTGCGATAACGGATCATCGGCATGGCCCGGCGCTGGAGTGAGGTGAGGATCAGCTCGCCTTCCGCGCCCAGGGGAAGGGGCTGCAGGGTCTCCGGGTCCACAATCTCCGCGAGGAAATGGTCTTCATTGATGTGAAGCCCGTTTTGCGCCTCGCAGTCATAGGAAGTGCCGGGGCCGCCCAGTTCGGTGAGACCAAAGGCCTCCATGGCCTTTATCCCCATCCGCTCTTCTATTTCCTTCCGCATCCCGACGGTCCAGGGTTCGGCCCCGAAGATGCCGACCCGCAGGGGGAGGGTCCGTAAATCCACCCCGAGTTCCTCCGCCCGTTCGGCAATCGTCAAGGCATAGGAGGGGGTGCAACCGAGGACGGTGGTGCCGAAGTCCTGCATGAGCATGATCTGCCGCTCCGTCATGCCGGAACTGGTGGGCACCAGGGTACAGCCGATACGCGTCGCCCCCTGATGGAAGCCGAGACCGCCCGTGAAGAGTCCATGGCCATAGGCATTCTGCATGATATCATCGCTGCGGACCCCCGCGGCAAAAAGATTTCTCGCCATGCATTCCGTCCATTGTTCCAAATCTTCCTTCGTATAGGGACCGGTAATCGGTTTTCCCGTCGTTCCCGAAGAGGCGTGTATCCGTGCCACCTCTGTCAGGGGCACGGCGCAGAGTCCGAAGGGATAATTGTCCCTCAGGTCGGTTTTCACCGTAAAGGGCAGGAGCGATACATCCGGAAGAGACCGGATATCGGCGGGTTTTATCTTCCGTTTTTCCATCTGCTGCCGGTAGAAGGGCACCCGGTCATAGACCCAGGCCGCCGTTTCCTGGAGCTTGGCCAGCTGAAATTTTTCCAGTTCCTCCCGGGACATGCTCTCGAATTTCTTATCCCAATACATGGATCGCCTCCCTCCTTACGCCAGTTTCGCTTCCCGGCCCGCGCTAAAGGCCTTCTGATTCAAAGCCACAAACCGCTCCGGCACCAGCTTTTTGATTACCCCAAGCCAAATATCCGGGTCACCGCCTACTAAGTTGGACAGGGCGCCCAGCAAGACCACTCCTACCATCGCCGGGTTTCCCAGCTCCTTGGCCATCTCCGTGGCCTTGAGCCACTTCACCCTGGCCCCCACGCTCTCGAGAATGGCCTGCACATCCTGCTCCGCAGGGTACTTGGCCTTCCCCAGATTTACCAGGGGCGGCGGGATGCGAAAATCGTTGATCAGCACTACCGCATCCTTTTTCAGGTAGGTGGGCCAGCGGGCTGCCTCGAGGGTTTCAAAACCCACGAGATAATCGGCCATGCCCTGCTCCACCAGGGGCGAAAAGACCTTCTCCCCCCATCTGATATGACTCTCCACGGTACCGCCGCGCTGGGCCATCCCGTGGACCTCGGCGGTCTTTACATCATAACCCAGTTCCAGGCCCGTATTGGCCAGGATATTACTGGCCAGAATGGTTCCCTGGCCTCCGACCCCGGCCATTAAAAAATCTATTTTCTTCACGGTTAATCTCCTCCCGATATTTTAAACAGCAGCACTCTTGATCGCTTCCACCGGACAGACCTGGACGCAGAGTCCACAGCCGATGCAGATAAGGTCATTGATCCGCACATGCCCTTCCTCCTGAACCAGGGGAGGACAGCCGAGATCGAGACAGGCGCCGCAGTTCGTACACTCTTCCGGATCGATCCTGGGCGGGGGCAGCTTCACCTTCTGCTGCAGGACGCAGGGCCGCCGGACAATGATCACCGAGGCCTCGTCGCTTGCCAGATGATCTTCCAGGACCCGCCGGAAATTATCCATTTCGTAGGGGTCGCAAACATCAACCTTGCTAAAACCCATCCCCCTTACCAGTCTTTCAATGTCCGTTTTAACCGTGGGCGCTTCCTGCAGGGTAAAGCCCGTGCCGGGGTGATGCTGATGGCCGGTCATGCCCGTGGTGCTGTTGTCGGCGATGATGGTGGTGGTTTTCCCCTGGTTGTAGAGGACATCGATCAGGGGATGGATTCCGGAATGGAAAAAGGTAGAGTCACCGATAACCGCCACGTGGCGGTCCGCGCTCCGGCCCTTGTCGAAACCATGGGCCACACCGATACTGGCGCCCATGCACCCGCAGAAGTGAAGCGCCTCAAGGGGGTAGGCCACCCCCAGGGTGTAACAGCCGATGTCGCCCATGACGGCCACGTTGGCCTCCCTGAGCACATTGTACATCCCCCGGTGGCCGCAACCGGCGCAGAGGATCGGCGGGCGGATGGGAAGATTGATGGCCGGGGCCGGTGTCGCCGTAGACGAGGAGGCTGCCGCCGCCAGAAGACCGGCCTTGACCGCCGTTTCACGGATCATCGAGGGGCTGAACTCGCCGATCAGGGGGAAGATATCCTTGCCGATCACCTCGATTCCCTGCAGCCGGAGGTGTTCTTCGATAAAGGGATCGAGTTCCTCGATCACCAGCACCTTCTTGACTCGGCCGGCAAACTCCTTCACCAGCTTCTTCGGCAGGGGATAAACCATCCCCAGTTTGAGATAGGTGGCATCGGGGAATACCTCTTTCGCGTACTGGTAAACCGAACCGGCAGCCACAATCCCCAGTTCCCCGTCTCCCGGCTCGATCCTGTTCAGGGGCGTGACCTCGGCCAGCTCCTGGAGTTTCCTGATTCGCTCCTCGACTACGGGGTGACGACGCCGCGCATGACCGGGGATCATGACGAATTTCAGGAGATCTTTTTTGTATGGTTTGGGATCAGGCGCCGGGGGCGGCAGGGCGGCAGGATCATAATCCACCACGGAGGAGGAATGGGAGGTGCGGGTGACGAAACGGACAATCACCGGCGTGTCATAGGCCTCGCTCATCTCTGCGGCAACGGCCACAAAATCCTTCGCCTCCTGGCTGTCCGCGGGTTCCAGCATGGGGACCTTCCCGAACTTCGCGTAGTTGCGACTGTCCTGCTCATTTTGGGAGCTGTGCATTCCCGGATCATCGGCGCAGCCGATCACAAAAGCGGCGTTCAAACCGGTGTAAACGGCATAGAAGAGGGAATCCGCCGACACGTTCATCCCCACATGCTTGGTGGAGACCATCGATCTGGTGCCGGCATAGGCCGCCCCGATCGCCACATCCATCGCTACCTTCTCGTTGGGCGCCCACTCGGCGAAAACACCCGGATAGGTGGCATAGTTTTCCATGATCTGGGTGCTGGGGGTGCCCGGATAGGCCGCTCCCACCCGGACGCCGGCCAGGTAGGCCCCATAGGCAAAGGCCTCGTTTCCTGTCATCAGCTTCTTCAATGTAGCCCCTCCTTGTGATCGTTATAATTTGTTTAATGTGTTCTCTGTACTAGAGAAAAGGTCGGAAATCAAGGAGTCA